>NZ_JAOQJV010000004.1:0-199909 GCF_025567415.1 Dorea ammoniilytica | reverse complement strand
CTGGGAATTCCAGAACACTATGCGGCAACAATAGCAAATAGTCGCAGAAAGTATTGGTACATCAGTAATAACAAAGCTGTGATTTGGGCGCTGAATAAAGAAAGACTGATAAACAGTGGCTTTTATGATCTAGCCACAGCCTATCAGTCTGTGCACATCAACTATTGAAAGCGCCGTATACCGAACGGTACGTACGGTGCTGTGAGAGGACGGCGGTTAGTCACCGCCTCCTACTCGATTTAAATAATTGGTGTATTTGTTTTAATTATTTGTGGTTTTGCGCGCTTCACGCTTTGCCTCCAGATTGGAGACAATGACGGTACAGGCTGCATCACCGGTGATGTTGACGGTTGTACGTCCCATATCAAAGATACGGTCTACTCCGGCTACCAAAGCAATGCCATCAACAGGAAGACCAACAGAAGTAAGTACCATAGCCAGCATGACCATACCTGCACCCGGTACTCCGGCGGTTCCGATAGATGCCAGTGTAGCGGTAAGAACGATGGTCAACATCTGTGGAAGAGTGAGCTGGATGCCGTAGCAGGAAGCAATGAAGATAGCACAGACACCCTGGTAAATGGCTGTACCGTCCATGTTGATCGTCGCTCCCAGAGGCAGTACGAAAGAAGCAACTTCTCGTCTGGCACCGAGCTTTTCAGTGCACTCCATGTTGATCGGCAGAGTTCCTACAGAAGATGCACTGGAAAATGCAAACATGATTGCCGGAAGCATGCCTTTAAAGAATTTCAGTGGACTTAAACCGCCCATAGTTTTTACCGTCAGTGAGTACACGAATACTGCATGTACAATGTAACAAATATATGCTGCCAGAAGCACCATTGCAAGAGAACCGATAATAGCAGGTCCGTTGGATGCGATGACCGGGCACAGTAAACAGAAGACACCGATCGGTGACAGCTTCAGAATCATTTCCATACATTTCATAAAAATGTCATTTAGATCGTTGAATGCATTTACGACACGGATATTTTTCTCACCTACAAGGATAATCGCAAATCCAAGAAGAACAGCCATGACGATGATCTGCAGCATGTTAGCTTCTACCATAGGAGATACGAAGTTGGATGGGAACATATTCACAAGTGTATCCATAAAGGATGTGGCTTCGGTTGCTTCATAAGTCAGATCCGTAGTAGCAACTACCGGGAACAGACTTTTAAAAAGATTACCGCCGGTCAGACCGATCGTAACAGCAAATGCAGTCGTGCAAAGATAGAAAATAACCGTTTTCAGACCAATGGCGCCCACCTTTTTGATATCACTCATAGAAATGATACCGCACATGATGGAGAATAATACAATAGGAACGACGATGAATTTAACAAGGTTCAAGAATATCGTTCCGAAGGGTTTGATGTAGGATTCGGCAAAGTCTGCGTGACTCTGCAAGAGTAATCCTGCAATGATGGCCAGTACAAGTGCAATAAATATCTGCATGGCCAAAGACATTTTTTTCTTTTCTTTCATTTTATCAATTCCTCTCTTTGAAAAAGAGACACTGCGCCTACTGCAATGTCTCCGTTGACGATTAATTATACCATGATACATTTATAAAAACAATTCCTTTCAAAAATTTCAAAATATTCCAAAAAATTCAAAAAAATAAATAATATTTACAGCTGTGTCAGAAAAGTATATAATAAATCTCAGCAGATAATGTTACTGCAATTACAACTCGATATAGAATCAATAAGTCTTTGTGGCAGGGTGAGAGTCCCTACCGATGGTATAGTCCATGACCCGCGAGAGCGGCTGATCTGGTGACCTTTATGGAATTCCAGAACCGACGGTATAGTCCGGATGAGAAAAGACATTTTCTGCAAAAATAAAGCCCGGAGCGTAGATGTTCCGGGTTATTTTTATAGGAGGATCCGATATGAACGGAAATGAACAAGAAGTAACAACAGTAAGTAATCAGGTACACAGCGCATCGAGGATGAAGGTGAAAAAGATTGCATTTATAGGTCTTATGGGAGCTGTCAGTGCAGTACTTATGCTTATGCGATTCCCGATTCCATTTATGCCGCCATTTCTTTCGTTTGATCTGTCTGGTGTGATGGAGATTATGGGAGGCCTAATGTTTGGACCGGTAGAAGCACTGTGCATTATCGTTGTGAAGATATTGCTTCAGCTTGTGATGCAGGGAACGATGTCGCTTGGTACCGGAGAACTGCAGAATTTTCTGTTAAGTTCTGCTTATGTGTTGCCGGCAGTGTTTATTTATCACAGAAAGAAGACAAGAAAAAGTGCTGCTCTCGGAATGGCTGTCAGCTGCTGTGTGGTAGCTGTAGTTGCAGTTCTTACTAATTTATATCTTATTATACCGTTTTATGTGAAATTATTCGGTATGTCCATGGGTGATATTATTGCAATGTGTAATGCTGTCAATCCAGCCATGAAGGATACGGTAAGCCTTGTTATTTTTGGACTGCTTCCATTTAATCTGATCAAATATGGGGCAACATCGGTGGTTACATTTATTATTTATAAGAGATTAAGTGGTGTGATAAGAGGAATCATTAACAGATAAAGAGGAGATTAGGGATGAAATTTACATTAGATAAAGACATTATATACGAACAGGCTGTTGAAAGAATGTTTGAAATGCTGGGAGACTGGAAGATTATGGCTTTGGCTTCCAGCGTGAATGACTATGTAATGGTAAGAAACGTAAGCTGCCTGTTTTATGATGAGAAAATCTGGTTTAAGACAGACAAGAATTTCCGGAAAACAAAACAGCTTCTGGAAAATCCGCATGTAGCATTGTGCTGGAGTGGAGTACAGGTGGAAGGAATTGCGATTAATAAAGGATTGGTGGTAGATGAGCCAGACAGACGTTTTGAAAAAGGATATAAAGAACATCTGTGGGAAAGTTATAACAAATACAGTCATGAAGATACAGAAATCCTGATTGAAATAGAGCCAAAGTATGTGGAAATCTGGGATACCAGTGATGAGGGTTACGCATTCCAGCTGTTTATAGATTTTGAAAACAAAACGGTAGAACCTAAAATTTACGATCAAAAATAAATCAAAAATAATAATAAATTTCAAAAAAAGCTTGCATATTTTAAAACAGTATGCTAACATTAAATGCGGTCACCATGGAAGTGGTGATAGCATAAGGCTCCATGGTCAAGCGGTCAAGACATCGCCCTTTCACGGCGGTAACCCGGGTTCGATTCCCGGTGGAGTCATTTGATTGAAGAATTCAATCTTGCAACACATCATGCCGATGTGGCTCAATTCGGTAAGATTGACCACGTCAATCGCAGGCAGAGCTGATGATTACAAATCAGCTGCTTGCAACACATCATGCCGATGTGGCTCAATTGGCAGAGCAGCTGATTTGTAATCAGCAGGTTATCGGTTCGAGTCCGATCATCGGCTTAGTCCTTTAAGGGACGTCATATGGACCTTTAGCTCAGCTGGTTAGAGCAATCGGCTCATAACCGATCGGTCCTGGGTTCGAGTCCCCGAAGGTCCACTAATCCAGCACAAGAGCGTCTGGTATAGACGCTGGGTGCATGGTGATTTAATTTAATATTTGGCCCAGTGGCTCAGTTGGTTAGAGCGCCGCCCTGTCACGGCGGAGGTCGAGAGTTCGAGTCTCTTCTGGGTCGTTTTGGGATCTTAGCTCAGCTGGGAGAGCATCTGCCTTACAAGCAGAGGGTCACAGGTTCGAGCCCTGTAGGTCCCATTCGCAACAAAGTTGCGAATCACAATTGAATGCCGCAGTGGCGGAACTGGCAGACGCACAGGACTTAAAATCCTGCGGGACTAACCTCTCGTACCGGTTCGATTCCGGTCTGCGGCATTAAGTAAAAATAAGAGAACCGTTGAAATTACAGCGTTTCTCTTATTTTTTATAATAAGAAGCAAAGTTTGGAGAGTCGAGCATTTGCCTATAACGGAAAGATTGGACCATATCAAGAATATGAATGGGCTTCGCCGATTGGTCGAGAACAGTGGTAGTTGGAGGATTTATTTAAATGGGGAAACATGAAAAGGAAAGAGATGGATTCAAGAGCAGGACAGGGTTTGTCCTGGCCTGCATCGGGTCTGCGGTTGGTATGGGAAATATCTGGCGATTCCCATATATGGTGTCAGACTGGGGCGGCATGACATTTCTGCTGCCATATATTTTGTTTGTAATATTGATTGCGTCTACCGGAGTGATTGAAGAGATGGCGCTGGGACGGGCAGCGAAAGGTGGTCCGATTATAGCATTTGGCAATTGCACGGAGATGCGAACTGGTAATGCGAAAGTGGGAAACACAATCGGCTGGATTCCGGTGTTGGGATCGCTTGCCATGGCAATCGGATATACAGTGATAGTCGGATGGATTTTTAAATATACATTTCTTGCGATCACGGGTCAGATTGCAGACATGGGTCAGGATATGGATGTGATCGGAGGAGTGTTCGGAAGAACCGCAGCAGCATTTGGAAATAATTTCTGGCTGGTTATTGCTGTACTTATAACAGCTGTTATTATGGCAATGGGAATTGCCGGGGGAATCGAACGTGCCAATGGTGTCATGATGCCGCTGCTGTTTGTGTTGTTTGTCGGTCTGGGAATTTATATTTTTACATTGCCGGGAGCGGTCGGTGGATATCGCTATATATTTACGATTAATCCAAGTGGACTTTTGGATCCTAAACTTTGGATCTACGCGTTTGGACAGGCGTTTTTTTCATTGTCTATTGCCGGTAACGGAACTGTGATTTATGGATCGTATCTGAGTGAGTCGGAAGATCTTGTGAGTTCAGCACGTAATGTGGCGATTTTTGATACGATTGCAGCGATGCTTGCGGCGTTGGTGATCATACCTGGTATGGCAGTTGGCGGTGCGGAATTGTCGTCGGGTGGTCCGGGACTAATGTTTATTTATTTGATCAATGTATTTAATGGTATGGCAGGTGGCAAAATAGTAGGAATTGTATTCTATATTTGTGTGCTGTTTGCTGGTTTAAGTTCTCTTGTGAATCTGTATGAAGCGCCAATTGCTGCTATGCAGGAGATATTTGGAATGAAGCGTGCGACTGCAGTGGGAAGTATTGCAGGATTCGGATGTATCAGTGCGCTTATGATCCAGGGGATCGTTTCGGGGTGGATGGACGCGGTATCAATCTATGTCTGCCCGCTGGGTGCGATGCTTGCAGCAATCATGTTTTTCTGGGTGGCTGACAGAGAGTTTGCACTGAAAGCTGTGAATACCGGACGAGAGAAAAAGATTGGAGCGTGGTTTCTGGTGCTCGGAAAGTACGTGCTTGTTCCGCTGGCATTTGTGGCATTAGTTGCAGGGGCACTGCTTGGTGGTATAGGATAAAGTGGTGGAAATAAACCCACAGGGGAATGCAGATATTTTATGCGGCAAGAAAGGTGTAATACCTGAATTGGTGTATTGGATTGAAAAAGAAAATAATGAAATAAATTGGAATCTCATACTGCGATGATGTGGTATGAGATTTTTTTGCTTTACAGGAAATTGCTTTCCTGTAAAGTAAAAAACGCTCCGCGAGAATGTGCCAAGGCACATTCTTTGTTATTGTGAAGAGGTAGTTGTGTTAAAAAAGGAAAATAGTAAATAAAAACTGTGCAAAACAACTAAAAAATATGTAATTACACATGAAGTATTGACAAAATGACGGTAAAAGCTGTAGTATTGTAGTACAGATTTAAGGGAAACGGAATAAAACTAGAAGATGGTTTTATCCAAAAGTCATGCAAAAGGAGGAAAGGACATGAAAAAAATGAAGAGAGTTGTAGCAATGTTACTGGCTGTAGTGATGGTGTTTGGTCTGGCTGCTTGTGGAAGTAAGAAGAGCGGTGATGACAGTGGTAAGGAGGAAAAGAGTAACTATCCAGAAAAACAGATCACACTTATTTGTCCATTGGCAGCAGGTGGCGGATCAGATACGATCAGCAGATTGTTTGCAGCAGCTATGGAGAAAGAATTAGGTGTATCAGTTGTTGTTGAGAATAAGCCGGGTGCAGGAGCAGGTGTTGGATTGGAAGCAATTGCATCTTCGAATCCGGACGGATATACAATTGGATATATCCCAGCGGAAGTTACGACTGTAGAGGCAATGGGTAATGCGACTGTTACACCAGAAGATTTTGAGTACATTTGTACAGCAATGAAGATTAGTGCATTAATCTGTGTTCCGGCTGACAGTGAATGGGATAGCCTTGATGACTTGATTGCAGCTGCAAAAGAGAATCCAGGTTCAATTACAATTGGAACAGCAGGTGTTGGTAATGCATATGAGTTAGGCCTTAGATCTATGCTCGAAGCAGCAGGTATTGAATTAAATATTGTCAATTTCAGTGGCGGAACAGCTGAGGCAATTACAGCTATGATGGGTGGTAATGTCCAGTGCTGTACAGCTGGAACAGCAGAAGCAATTTCATATGTTAATTCTGGAGAATTTAAGGTTTTGTGTAACCTTTCTTCTGAGCCGTCAGAATTACTTCCGGATGTACCAACAGCTACAGAGCTTGGTTATGAATGCAATGGTGGATCATGGGGAGCATTTGCGGTACCGGCAGGAACACCGGATGATGTGATTGAAGTTCTTCGCAAGGCTGGTGAAAAGGTTATGAATGCAGATGACTTCAAAAAAACATTATCAGAAAAAGGATTTGATGAATATCATGTAGATGGCGCAGAATTTAAAAAAGATGCTATGGAAATGTATAAGACAAATTCTGATATTATTAAGGAATTTAATTTGTCTGCGAATTAATAACTATTGAATTAAGTAGAAAAGAGATTGTTTTTTGTAGGAACAGAGACTGTTTGAACTTGAAGAAGAGGGGCAGGGGCTTATAATAAGTGCCTGCCCGATGCGGCAAAATAAAGGGGGTTCTTACTGTGATTAAAAAAGGTGATACGATTCCTGGAATATTTTCGTTGATCATAGGTGGATTTACATTGATTTATATTCACCAGAATCCAAAGATGGTTGTTCTTGGTGGAACAGATGGTGCGGGTGTAGGACCGGGATTCTTTCCGTTCATTTGTGCGGTTGCGTTGATCATATGTGGCGTATTGCTCACAATACGTGGAATACGTCAGCACGGAGAAGTTGATTATTTTATGCTTACGGAAGAAAAAAAGAATAATTTGAAAATAGGTGCATTGTTGACGGGATTTATTTTAATCTTCTTGATTGCATGGAAGATAAGTGAAATGTTTTTCCTGATTCTTCCGGTCTATGTGTTTGCAGTAAATAAATTATTTAGACGTAGCATGATTTTTTCATTACTTTTTACAATAGGCATGACTCTTTTTGTCTATGGTTTGTTTGCTAAAGGTTTTACGATTCGTTTTATGCCGTAAAGGAGGTGAGAGAATGTCCGCACATATATTAGCATCAGCTTTTGTGGAATTATTAACGCCATCGGTAGTTCTTTATCTGGCAATTGGAGTACTTCTTGGAACGATGATAGGTGCGCTACCGGGTTTGTCAGCAACAATGGGGGTGGCACTTATTACGCCGATTACATTTTGGCTGGATAAGGTAGATGGATTTGCAATGTTAATGGGGCTTTGGAATGCTGCAATTTTTGCGGGTGGAATTACTGCAATTTTGATTAATACACCGGGAACACCGGCTTCCATTACGCAGGCATGGGATGGCTATCCTTTGTACAAAGAAGGAAAAGGTGGTTTGGCACTTGGGATCAACGTAGTGTTCTCTTTTATAGGTGGTATGATCTCCATTATTTTACTGATTTTGTTAGCAGATCCGATCGCAAAGATAACAATTAAGTTTGGACCGGCGGAATATGCGATGGTTGCCCTGTTTGGAATGACTATGATGATCGCAGTTTCTAACGGAAAAGTGTTGAAAGGCATTATGTTAGGCTTCTTAGGACTGCTGTTATCCACAGTAGGACTTTGCCCGATATCTGGTCTGCAAAGATTTACGTTTGGTTCAATTCAATTGCAGTCAGGTATTAATTTTATCCCGGTTATGATAGGATTGCTTGGTCTCGGAGAAGTGTTTTTCCAGGTTTATGAATACAATGAGGAAAAAGCGAAGGCCGAGATGGAGGCGCGTAAGGTCAGCCAGTCATTAGGGCGTGTGCTTCCATCTCTTAGCGAAATGAAAAAATGGACACCACGCTGTGTCCTTGCAGGTATTGCAGCTACGATTATCGGTGCTATTCCGGCAGCCGGCGGAGATATTTCAGCTATTATCTGTTGGGGTAATTCGAAGAGATTCAGTAAAGAAGGAGAAAAATACGGTCACGGTTCAGCTGAAGGACTGGCGGTATCGTCAAGTGCCAATAATGGTGTAATTGGTGGGGCAATGTGTACAATGCTGACGCTTGGAATTCCGGGAGATGCAGTTACGGCGGTATTACTGGGTTCTCTGATGATGTATGGAATGACTCCAGGTCATGCGATGTTTAATGAGCAGATTGGTTTTACGGCACAGATTATGGTGTTGATGATTTTGGCTAATCTGGCATTTCTTGTCATAGGTCTTGGAACGGCTAAGATTTCAGCGAAGCTTTTAAATATGAGCCAGCCGACCGTGTGGGCAGCAGTTGGAGTATTGTGCATTGTGGGCTCTTACTGCATTAACAATAGCTTTTTGGATGTTGTTGTTATGTTTATTATGGGAATTTTGGGCTTCTTTTTGAAAGTTTATGATTTTCCGTCGGGACCTCTTGTGTTGGGATTGCTGTTGGGCAGTACGGTAGAGAAAAATGTTCGAACGGCATTAGTGATATCACGGGGAGATGTGAGCTGTTTTGTGACTCGTCCGATTAGTCTGATCTTATTAATTTTAATTATTGCTTCTTTCTTAGTACCTATTATTCAAACGACGATTAAGAAGAATAAAGCAAGAAAGGCATGATGGTGATTTGACATGAAATATGTAAATAAATTAAGAGAAAAAATAGCGAAAGGACAGTTGAATTTTGGTACACACTGTTCCTGTACAGATTTGTCTTTTTATGAATTATGTGGACAATTGGATTATGATTATGTTTGGATTGATGCGGAACATGGTGCTATGAGTAATCCGATGATAATCAATGCAATCCTGGCTACGAATGCTGGTGGAAATGCAGCTATTGTGCGAGTGGTAGATCATTCCGTTGGGAATATAAAACCAGTATTGGAAAATGGGCCGGATGGTATAATATTTCCGTTAGTGAATACAGCAGAAGATGCCAGAAAATGTATTGAAGTATGTAAGTATCCGCCAGAAGGAATTCGTGGGTATGGACCTAGACGTTCTCAGTGGTATGGTGGCATGAGTGATGCGGAATATTTTAAGCAGGCCAATGATAGTATTATGCTTTTGATGCAGTGTGAACGAAAAGAAGCAGTGGATAATCTGGATGAAATTCTGGCAGTGCCAGGAGTGGATGGAGTAATCTGTGGATTGAATGATCTTTCAGCATCTATAGGAAAATTTGGTCAGGTGAATGATCCGGAGATGATAGATTTGATGGAACAGATGATTGCAAAATGTAAAAAGGCCGGAAAACCATTTGGTGCTTCTATCGGAGTGAATTATGATGTGGCAAGATTTTGGATGGAAAGAGGAGCTTCTTTCCTTTCAATAGGATTTCCGCAAGATTATTATATGACATTGGGTAAGGAAGTGATTCAAAATATCCGTACAATTGAGAATGAACGGATGGTATAGAAAGGATGATATTTTTTGATCTATGCAAATATTAAGGATGCGATGCGGTATCAGGGGATTCATCCAGGATTGGATATAGCATTAAAATATGTGAATGACGAGTTCTTGTCAACATTAGGACGCGAACGGGTATCAATAAAGGGTGATGATGTCTATGCGTTTAAAGTTGATCTGCGAACGAAGTCAGAAACGGAAACATTTTTTGAAAATCATCATGAGTATATAGATATTCATGTTGTGTTAGAAGGAGCAGAGAGAATGGATATTGAGATTCCGGATAAACTTAAATTGTATGAAGAACATCCGGAAACAGATGCTTACTTTTTTCATGGACAAGGAGGACAATCGGTGATTCTGACGCCAGGCAAATTTCTGGTTGCATTCCCGGAGGATGCACATAAGACTTGCGGCATGATTGAAATACCTCAGAAGTTCATAAAAGCGGTATATAAAATACGTTTATAATAGGTTTGCTGACAGGCTGTGGCACTAAAATTAGTGTGACAGCCTGTTGATTATAACAACACATTTGCGAGAGAGTGTGATATAATAAAACAAGTGTGAACTGTTTGGTAGTTTTTGGAAAATAGTTAATGATATGAGGAGAAACAGTATGAATGGAATGCCGGTTGGAAATGTTCTACAGAAAGACCATTTGTATGAACAGGTGGCAGATCTGTTGGAACAACAGATATTGAATAATTATGAGGATGGAGCAAGATTGCCATCGGAACAACATCTTGCAGAGGAATATAGTGTCAGTAGAACAATTATTCGGGAATCTTTAAAACTTTTAAAAGAAAGAGGTTTAATTGATTCTAAGACCGGTAGCGGATCGTATGTAACCAGACCGGAGGCGCAGAATATTGCAGATGTAGTATATCGGATTATTCAAATGGATCAGATTGATTATGTAAGTGTGTTCGATATGCGAATGATTTTAGAAATGGAATCCATAAGTCGTGCGGTTAATCATGTGACGACTGCGGAAATGAAAGAGATGGAGCATTTGCTGGAACTTCTGAAGGATCCGAAACTGTCTAATGAAAAACGTTCAAAATATGACTTTTCATTTCATTATATGATTGCAAAAGCATCTGGAAATCCATTGCTTGCATTGATGACGGAAGCAATTGGAACGATTTGTCAGGAAATGATTCATAAAGCTTTTTTATTGCAGGATAGTTTGCAGGACAGTATCGCAAGACATAATTTGATTATGAATGCAATTAAGGCAAGAGATGAAAAGGCAGCGAAAGAGGCAATGCGTGGACATCTGGAGCGTTCAAAACGTAATTATGAAGAATATCTGCAGAGACAGCAGGAAGGATAAAAGGAGATAGCGTAGAACGACTGAGGATAAAGTAATGGGATTACTTTTGTGTATAAAATAAAAGACATGGAATTACTTGACACTTTAATCTGAATATACTATATTAGGAAATGAGTTAGGAATAGCCAACTCATTTCTTTTAATCAACGGTTAGATAAAACTAATCCAAATGTGTCAAAACTAACTTATGGGTTTAAAGAAAAAGAATAATTCATGCAGAATGGGTGACACTAAAAGAACTGAAAAGTGTCTGACAGGCTGAAAGGAGACCTCGGAATGGAAAGATATCTGGTGGAGAACTGTTCTCCAACGCTTGCTTCGCTGAAAACCGGGAATTTATTTTCATATAAATACGATTCGCTGGAAGAAGTAGAATTCTATGTGGAATTCTGGAATCAGTGTATGGCAGAGAAAGGGGTATCCGTATGTATTCTGAAGATCCGAAAGCAGACGGCATTGATCTACGTATTCAGAAAAAACTTTCTTGAGCGTGATATGAAGCGTCCGGGAGTGGCGGAACTTCTGAAAAAATGTGGATACGAAAGTACTGATGCAGACTATGCGCTCAGACATTTGCGAGGACGTCTGGAAAATAATGAGGATTTTCCACACGAAATCGGTCTGTTTCTTGGTTATCCGCTTGGAGATGTGATTGGATTCGTGGAGAATGAAGGACGTAATTCTTTGTGCTGTGGGTGCTGGAAGGTGTATTGCAATGAATGTGAAGCGTTGCAGACGTTTCAGAAATTCAAAAAGTGTACAGAGGTTTATACTCAGCTGTGGAATCAGGGAAAGAGTGTTTTGCAGCTCACGGTAGCTGCTTGACATAAGTTCAAATTTTAAGGAGGATATCATTATGAGCAAAATTGCAGTTGTATATTGGAGTGGAACAGGTAATACAGAGGCTATGGCAAATGCTGTGCTGGAAGGTGTGAAAGAAGCAGGAGCGGAAGGAGAACTTCTGAATTGTGGAGAATTTGATGCGACGAAAGTGGCTGACTATGATGCAATCGCATTTGGATGCCCGGCTATGGGAGATGAAGTGCTGGAAGAAGGCGAATTTGAGCCAATGTTTGAGGGATGCGTGTCAGCACTGAAGGATAAGAAAATCGCACTGTTTGGTTCTTACGGATGGGGAGACGGCGAGTGGATGAGAAACTGGGAAGATGAATGCCGTAATGCAGGAGCTGTACTTGCGTGTGACAGTGTAACATGCAATGATGCACCGGATTCTGATTGTGAATCTGCTTGTAGAACACTTGGGAAACGGTTGGCATAATTGAAGTGAAAAATGTATTCAAAAATATACATTTTTAAATGCGTTGGAGATTGACAAGAGAGTTGATTTGACGTTAGAATGATTGAAGCAGAACAGGGGACTGCGGGAAATATACTTTTAGGAGGAAGTTATGGAACAGGAATGGAATTCATTTGTTGGAGGAGTTTGGCAGAAAGAAATTAATGTCCGTGATTTTATTCAAAAGAATTATACACCATATGAAGGTGATGATTCTTTCCTGGCTGGTCCGACACAGGCTACAAAGGATCTGTGGGATCAGGTAATGGAACTGTCGGCTGAAGAGCGTGCTAAGGGCGGAGTTCTTGACATGGACACTAAGATTATCTCAGGTATTACATCTCATGGACCTGGATATCTGAATAAGGATAAAGAGAAGATCGTAGGTTTTCAGACAGATAAGCCGTTTAAACGTTCACTTCAGCCGTATGGTGGTATCCGTATGGCAGTTAAGGCCTGCGAAGATAATGGTTATCATGTGGATCCACAGATCGTTGATTTTTTCCAGAAACACAGAAAGACTCATAACGATGGAGTGTTTGACGCATATACACCGGAGATGCGTGCATGCCGTTCCAGCCACATTATTACCGGCCTTCCGGATGCTTACGGACGTGGACGAATCATTGGCGATTACAGACGAGTAGCTCTGTACGGAGTGGATCGCCTGATCGAGGATAAGCAGAGACAGAAAGACGGTACCAGAGTGATCATGTATTCTGATGTTACCAGACAGAGAGAAGAGCTTTCAGAGCAGATCAAAGCACTGAAAGAGCTGAAAGAGTTGGGTAATATTTATGGATACGACATTTCAAAGCCGGCTTCTAATGTAAAAGAAGCAATCCAGTGGCTGTATTTCGGTTACCTTGCTGCTGTTAAGGAGCAGAATGGTGCAGCAATGTCACTGGGAAGAACTTCTACATTTATTGATATTTATGCAGAAAGAGACCTGAAGAATGGCACATTCACAGAGGAAGAGATTCAGGAATTTGTTGATCACTTCATTATGAAGCTTCGCCTGGTTAAATTTGCCAGAACACCGGAGTATAATGCACTGTTCTCAGGTGATCCGACATGGGTAACAGAGTCTATCGGTGGTATGGGTATCGATGGTCGTACAATGGTAACTAAGATGTCATTCCGTTACCTGCATACACTGGAGAATCTTGGAACAGCACCGGAGCCGAATATGACCGTACTGTGGTCAACAAGACTGCCGAAGAACTTCAAGAGATTCTGTGCTAAGACATCCATTGCATCATCATCTATCCAGTATGAGAATGATGATCTGATGCGAGTAACACACGGAGACGATTATGCAATTGCTTGTTGTGTATCTTCTATGCGTGTCGGTAAAGAAATGCAGTTCTTTGGCGCTCGTGCGAACCTGGCTAAGTGCCTGCTCTACGCTATCAACGGTGGTGTGGATGAGGTGTCTAAGAAACAGGTTGGACCAAAATACCGCCCGATTACTTCAGAGTATCTGGATTACGATGAGGTTATGGATCGTTTCCAGGATATGATGAAATGGCTGGCACAGGTATATGTTAATGCACTGAATATCATTCACTATATGCATGACAAATACTGCTATGAGCGTATTCAGATGGCACTTCATGATAAGCAGGTAAAACGCTGGTTTGCAACCGGTATCGCAGGTCTTTCAGTTGTTGCCGATTCGCTGTCAGCGATCAAATATGCAAAGGTTAAGACGATCCGCGATGAAAATGGAATCGTTGTTGACTATAAAGTAGAGGGAGATTTCCCGAAATATGGTAACGATGATGACCGTGTAGATGACATCGCTTACACTGTAGTAAAAGAGTTCATGCATTATATTAAGAGTAATCATACTTACCGTGGAAGTATTCCTACAACATCAATCCTTACGATTACATCCAATGTTGTATATGGTAAAAATACAGGATCCACACCAGACGGAAGAAAAGCAGGTGAGGCATTTGCTCCGGGAGCTAACCCGATGCACAAGAGAGACAGCCACGGTGCAGTAGCATCTCTGAGCTCTGTATCTAAGCTTCCATTTAAAGATGCACAGGATGGTATTTCTAATACATTTTCTATCATTCCTGGAGCGCTTGGTAAAGAAGATGCAGTATATATGAGCGATATCAGCCTGGATGACTTGAGTTTCTCTATGGAGCCAGACTGCGCTTGTGAGGAACCGAACCTTACAGATGACAGAGAGGAGGAAATGTAATATGAATATCAGCGAATCACAGATTGATAATTTGGTAAACCTTCTGGATGGCTATGCAGAAAAAGGTGGACACCATCTCAATGTTAATGTATTTACGAGAGAGAAACTCCTGGATGCACAGGCACATCCGGAAAAATATCCGCAGCTTACCGTCAGAGTATCCGGTTATGCAGTAAACTTTAATAAACTGACGAAAGAGCAGCAGGATGAGATCATCGCAAGAACTTTCCATGAGAGCATGTAAGGTTCTGGCGGGGAGAATCAATTGACAGGATATATTCATTCCACAGAGAGCTTCGGGACCGTAGATGGTCCCGGAGTTCGTTTTGTAATATTCTTTCAGGGATGTCCTATGCGTTGTAAGTACTGCCACAATCCGGATACGTGGGAGATCAATGCGGGCACGGAAGTGACCGTAGAAGAACTCTTGGAGCGCTATGAAAGAAATAAAGAATTCTACCGCAAGGGTGGGATTACAGCTACAGGCGGAGAACCGCTGCTGCAGATTGGATTTCTGACGGAGCTTTTTACAGAAGCGAAGAAGCGTGGAATCCATACCTGTCTGGATACATCTGGCATTATGTACAGTAAGGAAAAGCAGGGCGAATTCGAGCGGTTATTCCATGTGACAGATCTGGTGCTGTTGGATATTAAACACAGCGATCCGGCAGGACATGTGGAACTTACCGGAAGAAAGCAGGAAGCGGTACTTCAGTTCATGAAAGCTCTTGAAAGGTCAGAGATACCGGTGGTAATTCGACATGTGGTAGTGCCGGGGATTACTGACGGTGAAAAGGAACTGACAGATACCGGACATCTGATCGGAGGTCTGCGTAATCTGGTGGGATTAGAGATCCTGCCATACCATACGATGGGAATTAATAAGTATAAAAATATGGGCAAAGAATACCCTCTGGAAGGTGTGCCAGAGATGAAACCGGAGCAGGCAAAGAAAGCGCGTATGACCATATTGAGAGCAATACAGGAAGTGAGGAGAAATTTGTAGGAATTTCTCCTTTCTCTTTATGTTATAATAAGATGTCAGGAAAAATACGAGGCAATCCACAGGCATCATAATAAGAAAAGAAAAAGGATGGAATAAGTATGAATACAGAGGCACAATTAAGAGAGCAGTTGAACAGGATTAATCGCAGAAGCTATCCTGCGTATAAAGATCTGAGAGGAAGTTATCAGTTTCCGGGATACATTCTGCATATTGACCATGTGCAGGGAGATCCATTTGCAGCTCCATCTAAAGTGAGTGTTGAAGTTATGCAGAAAATGGCAGAGTTTCCAAAGGCACTTTTTAGTGAACCACATAGGAGAATAGCGTTACAAGATCATCTGATTCGTGAATTTGGAAAGGTAATGAGCGGATATATGTTTCAGGCAAAAGGTTCCGGCAAAAGTGGTCTGATGAGTATATCAAAATGCGGTCAGCAGGTGCTGGAACGAACCGCTTTGACAATGGATGACAGGCGGATTCTGGTGAGATTTGAAGTGGGCTTTCCGGCAAATGGACGTACGATCAATGCGCCGGAACTGGAGAAGATACTTTTTCGTTTTGTCCCGGAATGTGTGAAACGGGCATTATACTATAGTAATATGGATGCGAAGAAGATTCAGGAAATCGTGGAATTGGCAGATGATCAGCAGGCAATCAGGGAACAGCTTCCAGAGCGCGGGCTTGTGGCGTTTGTGGCAAATGGTGCGATGCTCCCACGAGAAAGTGGTGTGTCAGATCGACCAATGCGAGGAGCAGTGCCATTTGAATCGCCGGAATCAATGGAAGTAGAACTTACACTTCCGCATAAAGGTAAAATCAAAGGCATGGGAATTCCCGAAGGGATCACCTTGATCGTTGGCGGTGGCTATCATGGTAAATCTACTCTTTTGAAAGCACTGGAACTTGGAGTATATAATCACATTAAGGGAGACGGAAGAGAATATGTGATTACTGATCACACGGCGATGAAGATACGTGCGGAAGATGGACGGGCTGTGTCTCATGTTAATATATCTCCATTTATTAATAATCTTCCAAATGGAAAAGATACGGTGGATTTCTCGACAGAAGATGCCAGTGGATCAACTTCGCAGGCTGCGAATGTAGTGGAGGCAGTAAATGCAGGCGCAAAAGCATTATTGATTGATGAAGATACTTCTGCAACTAACTTTATGGTGAGAGATGAATTGATGCAGTCAGTGATCGCTAAGGATAAAGAGCCAATCACGCCATTTATCGATCAGGCAAGGAATCTTTATAAAAATCAGGGCGTATCAGTTATTTTGGTTGCCGGAAGTTCCGGGGCGTATTTTCATATCGCAGATAAGGTCATACAGATGGATACATATCGTACATTGGATATTACAGAAAAAGTCAGAGCCATCTGTGAGAGAACACCGGAAAAGGAGGGCGGTGTTCATGAACTGGCGTTGAGTATGCTGGGCAATAATCTCTGGAAACAGAATGACAGAGTTCTTACAGCGTATAAGGTGGAAAAGAAACATGATCAGATTAAGGTGAAACAGTTTGGAAAAGACAGTTTTTCCATCGGTAAAAGTGCAGTAGAATTAAAGTATGTAGAGCAGATCTCAGATGTAGAGCAGACTACAACTTTGAGTTATGTGATGAAATACGTATTGGAACAACTGGAAAAGAACCCGAACACAGAGATTCACGAATTGTTGGAAACCATATGTGACAGGATCAATGAGAAGGGACCTGGAGCAGTGTGTGGCAGAAATGTGCCGGGAAATCTGGCAGAAGTGCGCAGACAGGAAATCTATGCCTGTGTGAATCGATACCGTGGATTCAGAATATAGAACCCATAGGAGCTATGTAGAAAAAAGTTTGAAAAAAGTGTTGACAAAACAGATGCTTTGCTATAAAATAAATTTTGTTGTGAGCGAGATAATTACTCACAACAATGTGTGGGCGTAGCTCAGCTGGATAGAGCGTTTGGCTACGGACCAAAAGGTCGGGAGTTCGAATCTTCTCGCCCACGTACTTGAGCCTGTAGGTGTTTGCCTACAGGTTTTTTTGTGCAATAAGCCGTCGTGCAGAAATCGTGCTTGCACGAATTTCTATAGGACGGCCAATGTTCATCGAGCCGATAGGCGAGATGGCATTGATTGCACGTTTGAGCAGACGATAGGATGCTCAAGTATTGCTTAGAGTTTGCTTGGAAGTGGCTTTGAACGATTGCAGAATAAGAAGGAGGAAGGTAGTATGGAGCAGAAGTTAACAGATATTATGAAACAGGCGTTTCAAAGAGAACAGGAGACGATTCTGGCGACAGGCGAGTGGATGGATCCGGAAGCTTTTGAGCGGCCGGATTTATGCAGTCTGGTGATGTATTAGTATGGGCATCCAGAGGCGGTAAGACTGATGAATTATTTCCGATATTAGACATTTGCCATAAGAAATCTGTGACCGTAATTGGTATTACAGAGAGGCCGGAATCAGAACTTGCCAAAGAGTCAGATATTATACTTCCGATTCGTGTAACGGAAGAGACGGATAAATATAATTGTCAGGGGACATCAAGCTTTGTGGCTGTAACAGCAGTGTTTGGCGCGCTTCAGGCAGCGGTGATTGAAGAGACGGGATATCAGAATGAACAGTTTGCTTTGATTCATCCAGGCGGAGCAGTAGGAAAAAGATTAGCGGAAAAACGGTAAATTCGGGAATAAAAATAAGGTAAAAAAATAGAAACAGCACTATATACATAATAATGTGTATAGTGCTGTTATTTTTTCTCAAAATAAAATAAATGAAAATAGATATTGACATAACAAACAAAACGAGTTAGCATAATAATAAACTTATGTAAAATTAAAAAAGGAGATGGGGAATTGGAAGAAAAAAGGAACTATGAGATTCTGAAATTTGTAATGCATGGTGACAAATGTTATATGAGTACGGATATTGTGAAGGGAAAACCGTTGATCGTATGGCTGAAATATCATGCGCACATTACAAAAGAACAGTTTTATGAATGGGCTCGGCAGATTATTGCTGATCTGGATCACTTTCACAGATGTCGTGGTAATCCTTGCTATCAGTATGTGAATCCATATAGCGTAATCGTTGGGGAGGATAGGAAGGTATATTTGTTGGATCTTGCAAGCAAAGAGCAGGAAGACATGATGCATCTTATGCAGCGGCGCTATGTGAGGGAGAATTTCCTGTCGCCAGAGAACCAGTATTATCAGAAGTCAGAAGAGAAGGAAGATATCTATGGTTTTGGCAAGATGATACAGTATGTTTTATCGTCAGTTGAGCTGGAACCTGAACTCAAATTTCTGGAAAGCGTACGTATTCAGAAGATTATAACCAGATGTCTGGATAAGCAGGGCAAGAAGAGGTATCAGAAATTATCAGATCTTTCAGGACAGTTTTCTTTGTCAGAAAAAAGAAATGGAAGTAAAAAGATAATGTATGTGATGATTGCGTTGGCAGTAATAGGACTGCTGGTCTTGTCAGGAAACAGGATTGTTTCATGCATATCCGGACAGAGCCGCCGACAGGGCGGACAGGATACAAAACTTGCTGATACAGAACGGAAAGAGGACATGAAGGCGCAGGCGTATCAGGAACAGTTTCAGGAGTTAAAGGAACAGTGGGAGACGGAAAGAAAAGAATTGCAGGATGAAAGTAGCAAGCGGGAGCAGGAATTGCTGTATGATCTGGCATTTGTGTATTTCAGTCAGATGAAAGATTATGAAGTGTGCAGCAGATACCTGGAAGAGATGAAAGAGCCGGATGCATTTGCGAAGGATATGGTCAGATTATGCGGGATGATGAGCAGGGCAGACGGAGAAGACGATAATACAGAGAAGCGGACTGAGGATGAAGAAGAGTCGGTGGAAATGTTATTGGAGCGTATGCGTCAGGAAATTCCGGATGAAGAGGATGAAAGGTATGCGGAGTGTATTGAATTCGCAAAAGAGCAGCTGCAGAAGGAGGATGTTGTGGAAAAACAGACATCCGGGGAAGAAAGTTAAGTACGAGGAGGCAGGAGTATGTATATAAAATCTAGCATCGAAGAAATGAAGAACCGAAAGAGAGAACTAGGATGGACGAACCAGAAGCTTGCAGATCAGGCCGGGATACCGGTGGGGACACTGAATAAGATTTTCAGCGGTATGACAAGATATCCAAGAGACAAGACGATGAATGCGCTGATTCAGGCACTGGGTATGGACTATTACACCATGGGAGGTGGTATAGAATTGTCCATGGCAAGAGAACAAGGCGTCTATCAGTCTGGAAAGCCGGAACGAAGAATTCCGAGAAGTGCTTATGACGCACTTCCGGATGAATTGAAGGCAGAATTGATTGATGGAAAACTTTATTACCGCAGGTCTCCGTCTGTGAGACATCAGGAACTTCTGGTAATGCTTGCATCAGAGCTTATGTATTATATGCATAGCCATGGAGGAGGCAGAAAAGTACTGGCAGCTCCGTGTAACGTATGCCTGGAAGGAGATGATTATACGGTTCTGCAGCCAGACATTTTTGTGGCACAGCGTAAGGAAATGCTTCGGGATGGCAAGAACTGTATGGGTGCGCCGGAACTGATCATGGAGATTGTATCAGCAGAAGATTCCAATCATGAGTATGAACTGAAGCGCCACAAATATCAGAGTGCAGGAGTGAACGAATACTGGATCATTGATCCGGCGAAAATGAGGATTGTAGTGTACGCAGAGGAACGGGACGCCCTGCCGGCAATTTATACGTTTGATGAATGTGTAGAATCTGTTTTGTATGAAGGATTTCAGGTGGATTTTTCAAAAATGAAATACTGCTAGAAAATTTGTGATATAGGATTGGCATTAACAGGTTGACTTGCGTGTTATTAGTTTATTATACTCAAAGTAAGATTATGAGAGAAGAGGGCATGTTTATGTTTGGAATCTACTATTATTATCGCAATTTAATTCTTCTTGCAGTTGTACCGGCAATCATTCTTTTGGTAAAAGTATATCAAAAGGACAAAGTTGAAAAAGAGTCTCCCAAGATGTTAGTGACACTGATTATGTGTGGAATATTCTCTGCGTTTCCGGCATTGCTGGTGGAGATGGCAGGGGATTGGGTGTTACAGAGCTTTCTGTCTGAAAACAGTCTGGTCTATCATCTGATTACCTGTATGATAATTGTGGCATATGCAGAAGAGGGTTCAAAATACATAATGTTAAAATTAAGAACCTGGAAATCAATAGAGTTTAACTGCCTGTATGATGGAATGTTGTATGCTGTGTACATTTCTCTTGGCTTTGCAGTGTTGGAGAATATTAGTTATTCCATCGGTTATGGATGGGGGACAGCGTTAATCCGTGCTGTGACAGCTGTTCCGGGACATGCATGCTTTGGCGTGTTTATGGGTGCGTTTTATGGATTTGCAAAGCAATATGAACGCATAGGACGAATAGATCTTTCCAGACGGTATCGAAAGTTTGCTGTTGTAGTGTCGGCATTTATCCATGGCTGCTATGATCTGATTCTTACGGTGGAACTTCCGACGATTGCATTCTATACATATACAATCGCAATGTTTGTGTTGGCATTTCGGTTACTTCGAAAGATGTCAGATATGGATCGGTACATATAGAATGAAAAAGAGTCCTAAAAGGGAGGATGCCGGGTCACCGCTTTCGCGGGCCCGGCACGTATTATGAAAAAGTTTTATCTATGTTAATTTACTTATCGTCTATCTTCTATCTCCTGTTGATGATTATAGTATAGCCGTTATCTGTGAAAAAATAAGGTTTAATAAGTGAAGTATTTTTGAAAGAAAAATGAACAAACTGTGAACAACTGGAGTTATGACGGCATATTTACGACCTTTTCGGACATTTTTTGGTAAAAAAGGCGAATTGGAAAAAGTGATAAAATGGGATATACTATTATGGTATCTATTGAATGAAGTGAAAGGATAGATTTATGAAGTATATTTCATTTGCAATTCCCTGTTATAATTCGCAGGAATACATGGCGCATGCGATTGAGACCATTCTTACCGGCGGGGAAGATGTAGAGATTATTATTGTGAATGATGGATCAAAAGATAATACATCTAAGATTGGACATGAGTATGCAGAAAAGTATCCAGATATTATCCGCGTGATTGACAAAGAGAATGGTGGACATGGTGACGCAGTTAATTATGGACTTGCCAATGCCGAGGGAAAATATTTTAAAGTTGTAGACAGTGATGACTGGGTTAATACAGAATCATTACAGAATATTTTGAATGTACTGAAGAAGATGGAAGAACATGGCGAAGAAGTAGATATGCTTATAGCCAATTATGTATATGAAAAAGAGGGAGTATCGCATAAGAAAGTGATCCATTACCGTAATGTACTGCCTCAGAACCAGATTTTTAAATGGTCAGATGTGGGCAGATTCCACATTGATCAGTATATTTTGATGCATTCGGTTATTTATCGTACTGATATGCTGAAACTGTGTCAGCTTACATTACCGAAGCATACGTTCTATGTGGATAATATCTATGTATATTATCCGCTTCCACATGTACGTAAGATGTATTATATGGATGAGGATTTCTACAGATATTATATTGGACGAGAAGATCAGTCGGTCAATGAAAAGGTCATGATCAAGCGTGTTGACCAGCAGATATTTGTAACCAGAACGATGATCGATATGTACCAGATGCGTCAGATTTCTAATAAAAAACTGCGCGCATATATGGAGAAATATCTGGCAATCATGATGACCGTTTCTTCTATTTTGTGCATTCGCTCCAAAGATCCGGAGAATATGGAGAAGAAGAAGGAGCTCTGGAAATATCTGAGACAGAAGGATAAGAAGACATTTGTGCGTATTCGATATGGCATTCTTGGTCAGAGTATGAATCTTCCGGGCAAGTCCGGACGTAAGATTTCTTCACTGGCATATCTGCTTGCAAGAAAGATTATTGGATTTAATTAAAATATTTGAAGAGTGTGTGTATTTATGGTAAAATACGTGAGGAACCGAATGGGTTAATTAATAAACATTATAATAAAGGAGAAATGATTATGAAAATTTCACCACTTCAGAAGGCAAGATATGAGTATACTCCAAAACTTCCTGGAATGCTCAGAAATGGTATCGCAGAGATCAGCGTAAAAGAAGGAGAAGCAACTCAGAGCGTTGCTGATCAGGAGAAGATCGCAGAGCTTTTCCCTAACACATATGGAAAGCCGGAGATCACATTTATAAAAGGACAGAACACAGCTGCAGATAAGAAGCAGGTTGTAGGTGTTATCCTGTCAGGTGGACAGGCTCCTGGCGGACACAACGTAGTAAGTGGTCTGTATGATGCACTGAAGGCTACTAACAAGGACAATGTCCTTCTTGGATTCAAGGGTGGTCCGAGCGGACTTCTGGAAGATAAATACATTGAGATGACAGACGAGTACATCGATCAGTACAGAAATACTGGTGGATTTGATATCATCGGTTCAGGAAGAACGAAACTTGAGACTCCGGAGCAGTTTGCAGTAGCAGCAGAGGTATGCAAGAAGCACGGAATCACAGCTATCGTTATCATCGGTGGAGACGATTCTAATACAAATGCATGTACACTTGCTGAGTATATGGCAGCTAATAACACAGGTGTTCAGGTAATCGGATGCCCTAAGACAATCGACGGAGACCTTAAGAATGAAGACATCGAGTGCTCATTTGGTTTTGATACAGCAACTAAGACATACAGTGAGTTGATCGGTAACATTGAGAGAGATGCTAATTCAGCTAAGAAATACTGGCATTTCATTAAGGTTATGGGACGTTCAGCTTCTCACGTAGCACTGGAGTGTGCACTTGAGACTCAGCCGAACATCTGCCTGATCGGTGAGGAAGTAGCAGCTAAGAAGATGTCACTGTCTGAGATCGCTGATTATATTGCAGATTCTGTAGAGAAGAGAGCAGCTAACGGAGATAACTTTGGTGTAGCTATTATCCCAGAGGGTATCGTAGAGTTCGTTCCTGAATTTTCTGTACTGATCGCTGAGATCAATGAGCTTCTTGCGGGTGAGAAGACAGAAGAGTTCAATGCACTTCCATCATGGGATGCTAAATATGAATTCATCAAGGCTGGACTTACAAAAGAGTCTATGTCTGTATTTGAGATTCTGCCACAGGGAATCCAGCAGCAGCTGTTCCTTGAGAGAGATCCGCACGGTAACGTACAGGTATCTCTGATTGAGTCTGAGAAGTTATTTGCAGCATTGGTAGCTGACAAGCTTGCTGAGAGAAAAGCAGCAGGAACATACACAGGTAAATTCGCTACACAGCATCACTTCTTCGGATACGAAGGAAGATGTGCATTCCCATCTAACTTCGATGCTGACTACTGCTATTCACTTGGATACAATGCATTCATGCTGATCCAGTATGGCTTCAATGGATATCTTTCTAAGGTATCTAACCTGTCTAAGCCAGCTGAAGAGTGGGTTGCAGGTGGTATGCCGATCACTAAGATGATGAACATGGAAAGAAGAAATGGTAAAGATAAGCCGGTTATCAGAAAAGCACTTACAGAGCTTGATGGAGCTCCATTCAAGTACTTTGAGGCACACAGAGATCAGTGGGCTGTTGAGACTGCATTCTTATTCCCAGGTGCTATCCAGTACTACGGACCAGCTTCTGTATGTGATATCACAACAAGAACACTTGCACTTGAAAAAGGCGAAGAGATCTAATTAGATTTGAATAATGATATATTATTGTAAGGCGCACGGATTGACCGTGCGCCTTATTTTATGCAATAAAGCATCATTAACAGGTTATTCATTTCATAGATATGAGAATAAAAGCGTGAACGTGTGGAGCGAAGTGTGAATAATCAGAAGCTGGAGAATTTATTAAACTTAGCATTAGATGCAGACGAGAATGAAAGAGAACGGTCTGAGATTCTGGATGTGGGCTATGATCCCATTGAAAAAGAGTGGGAGCTGATCGTAAAATATTCCGGAGATATAGATATGATCCGTCCACTGGTTGTGGACATGACAGTGCTTTTGAATGAGTATATGATTGTGACAGTGCGAGAGTCTGTGATTGATCAATTGTCTGCGATTCCACAGGTAGAATATATAGAAAAGCCGAAACGATTATATTTTCAGATCGCAAATGGAAAGAGAGTGTCTTGTATTGATTCAGTACAAGGTTCCCGGTTTGGGTTATCCGGAAAGGGAGTGCTGATCGGTATGATAGATTCCGGGATTGATTATAGTTTGGATGCATTTCTCAAAGCGGATGGAAGCACAAGAATCCGTTACCTGTGGGATCAGACAAATGGAAAAGAATATATTTCGGAAGAAATTAATCAAGCACTAAGCGCAGGAAATTTAGCAGAACGATATCGTATAGTACCAAGCGTTGACAGTTCCGGACACGGAACAGCAGTTGCTGGAATTGCAGCAGAGGTAGCATCGGAGAGTGAACTAATCGTGGTGAAAATGGGACTGCCAAGGCAAGAAGGATTCCCAAGGACAACGGAACTGATGCGAGGTGTAGACTATGTGATTCGGAAAAGTATAGAACTTGGCATGCCTGTGGCAGTGAATATCAGTTTCGGCAATTCATACGGTGCACACAACGGACAGTCGCTGGTTGAGCGTTATCTGGACAGCGTGGCGGGACTGGGACGATGCTGCATCTGTGTGGGAGCAGGCAATGAAGGCGTCGGAGCAGGGCATGCTTCCGGCATAGTAAGAACCGGTGAGGAACAACGGACAGAACTGGCGGTACAGGAAAAAGAAGCAGGATTAAATGTACAGATCTGGAAGAATTACACGGATGAAATGAGCATTACGCTTGTGAATCCGTCAGGTGTACAGATCGGACCATTGCAGGAAGTGCTTGGACCACAGCGATTTCGTGTAGGACAGACAGAACTGTTTTTATACTATGGCATGCCAGCTCCTTACAGCACAAGACAGGAAATCTTTATTGATTTTCTGGCAGTAAACGATTATATTGCTTCTGGGCTGTGGCAGATCATTCTGACTGGCAATCGAGTGGTAGATGGAAGATATGACCTTTGGCTTCCGGGAGGTAGTGTGCTAAATAGTGGAACCGGATTTATCAGGCCAAGTGCACAGGCAACCATGACCATACCGGCAACGGCAAGTCGGGTGATCACCATTGGTGCATATGATGCAAGAACATTTACCTATGCGGATTTCTCCGGACGTGGTCCGGCGGACGAAAACACCTTTTGGGAAACTGCAAAGCCAGATCTTGTGGCACCGGGAGTAGCAGTGAGAAGTATAGAGGCAGGCGGCGGATATGGAGAGTATACTGGTACTTCGTTTGCAGTGCCTTTCGCAACAGGAAGCGCAGCACTACTGATGGAATGGGGAATCATAAAAGAAAATGATCCCTATCTGTATGGGGAGAAAGTAAAGGCATATCTTAGAAGAGGGGCGAGAGAGCTGCCGGGATTTGCAGAATATCCCAATAATCAGGTGGGGTATGGGAGATTGTGTTTGGAGAGAAGCCTGCCAGATTAAAATATTGTATTTATAGGAAAGGAACGGCACAGAAGCTGAAAGAGAAGATTTTTACATATTTTACATAGATTTAACCTAAATCTGCAAAGATAATCATATTTCTCTGATAATGTTTACTTGATAAAGAAAGAGGAAACACATAGGAAATGAGGAGAATGTGATGAATGAAGTATGTAAGGTAGTATTTGGACTGGCTGGCGGTCTGGCACTGTTTTTGTATGGGATGAACAGTATGAGTGATGCGCTGCAGAAGGCTGCCGGAGAGAAAATGAAGAAGATTTTGGAGTTCCTGACTAAGAATCCGATTATGGGAGTGCTGGCAGGAGCGCTGGTTACAGCGGTGCTGCAGAGCAGTTCTGCAACTACAGTTATGGTGATTGGCTTTGTCAGCGCCGGACTGATGAGTTTGCCACAGGCAATTTCTGTTATTTTTGGTGCCAATATTGGTACAACAATGACTGCGCAGCTTATGGCATTTAAGATTACAGACTATATATATCCGATTATTTTTGTTGGCTTTATGCTTTACTTTGCTTCTAAGAAAGAAAAGGTAAAGAATGTTGGTCTGGTTATTTTTTCTTTTGGTCTGTTGTTTGAAGGCATTGAGATCATGGGAAGTGTTATGAAGCCGCTTGCAAACAGCCCGATTTTTGTGGAACTTATGGCGAAAGTATCAGATATTCCAGTGCTTGGTGTTCTGCTTGGTGCAGTGATGACGTTGGTTGTACAGAGCAGTTCAGCTACGATTGCGGTGCTGCAGAATTTTGCGTCACAGCCTGGACCGGATGGAGTAACCAGTGTGATTGGTCTGGCAGGAGCAATTCCAATCCTGTTTGGTGATAACATTGGTACAACGATCACAGCATTGTTAGCATCCATCGGACAGTCTAAGAATGCCAAGAGAACTGCGCTTGCACACAGTATTTTTAATATTACAGGAAGCATAGTATTTCTGTTCCTGATTCCGGTGCTGGCGAAGTTTGTACAGTTCATTTCGCCAAAAGGACCGGAAGTGGAGGTGATATCCAGACAGATTGCCAATGCACATACCACATTTAATGTAGTTTGTACATTAGTATGGCTTCCGTTGATTCCGGTGATGGTGAAGATTGTAACAACGATCGTACGCGGAGATGATACGAAGAAAGTACATTCTTACGAACCACAGTATCTGGATGATAAGATGATTAATCAGCCGATTCCGGCAATGTATATGGTTTCTAATGAGATCAACCGTATTGCAACATCTACAGAAAAGATGTTGAAGATTTTGAAAGAAATCGTATCAGGAGATAATAAGGAAGAAATAAAATCGTTATTTAAAAAACATCACGATGCAGTCAAGACGTTGCAGGATGCAATCGTGACGTACATCTCAAAGCTGTTTACTGGTGGTGCACTGACGGAAGTGCAGGCAGAGCGGGTTGCAGGATATCTTGCGATTGCCAATAACATCGATCGTATTGCAGACCGATGTGGAGATGTGGTAGATATTTATGAGCGTATCGGTACATCAGAGAAGATTTTGTCAGATCAGGCAAAAGAAGAACTGGCACAGTGTGTGACTATTGCAGAAGAATTGTTTGAACAGGCAATTACAGCGGTGGCAACAGACAATGTGGATCAGGCTGAACAGGTGATTCAGGATAAGAAGCGTATGCGCAAGGCACAGAAGAAGAGCACCAAGAAGCATCTGGAACGTCTGCAGGAGAAGCAGTGTGATCCGGAGCTTACCAGAGCATATTCAGGTATCCTGCTGAATCTTGACCGTGTGGCAGATAACTGTACCGGTATTGCAGAAGAAGCATTGGATCGTGTGACTTATGTGAGATTTGATACAGAAGAAAATGCACAGCAGAATGCAATAGCAGCAAATGCATAAACAATTGACATTTCGGATGCGACTCCATATAATAGTTACTGGAGTTCATAAGTAATGAATGAAGACAGGGGAGCTTGTGAGACAGGCTGAGAGGAAACAGGAGTTTCGACCCTTTGACCTGATGCGGATAATGCCGCCGTAGGAATCAATATGTGATTTTTTTCGGAGACACCTGCATGGGGGTCTCCTTTTTGTGCAGTAAATTGTTGTGCTAAAATCGTGCTTGCACAAATTTCTATAATCATTTAATGAAAGAAGGAAAATGTATGGTAGGAAAATACCTGGAACAAGTCAGAACGAAAGCACCGCTGATCCACAATATTACTAATTACGTTACGGTTAATGATGTGGCGAATGTGCTTCTGGCATGTGGCGGAAGCCCGATCATGTCTGACGAACCGGCGGATATTATTGATATTACTTCTATATGTAATGGGTTGAATATTAATATTGGTACGCTGAATGTGAGAACGATTGAGGCAATGTATGCTGCCGGTGAGAAATCGAATGAATTGAACCATGCAGTGCTGCTTGACCCAGTGGGTGCCGGAGCGAGTAAGCTGCGGACCGATACTGCGCTTGGTTTGATTGAAAAGATTCATTTTGATGTGATCCGTGGAAATATTTCAGAGATTAAGACACTGGCACTCGGCAATGGAACAACGAAGGGCGTAGATGCTGATATGGCAGATGCAGTTACAGATGAGAATCTGGATCAGGCAGTAGCATTTGTGAAAGGCTACGCGGCTCAGAGTGGCAGTGTGATTGCAATCACCGGAGCAATCGATCTGATCAGTGACGGCAAGATCTGCTATGTAGTACACAATGGACGTCCGGAAATGGGACGGATCACAGGTACGGGATGCCAGTTGTCCGGCATGATGACTGCATTTCTGGCAGCCAATCCAGATGATATATGTGGTGCGGCAACAGCAGCAGTGTGTACGATGGGTCTTGCAGGTGAGATCGCATATGACTATATGCAGCAGGGAGACGGGAATGCGACATATCGCAACCGGATCATTGATGCTATTTATAATATGACTCCGGAGATGTTGGAGAAAGGAGCAAAATATGAAGTTCGATAGAGAAGATCTGTTGCTTTATGCAGTAACAGACAGCAGATGGCTGAATGGGGAACGCCTGTATGAACAGGTGGAGAAAGCACTGAAAGGCGGGGCAACATTTATTCAGCTTCGTGAAAAAGAACTGGATCAGGAGCATTTCTTTGAGGAAGCAGTAGAGATCAAAGAACTGTGTGCCAGATATCACGTTCCGTTTGTGATCAATGATAATGTAGAGATCGCACTGAAAATGGATGCAGATGGCGTGCATGTGGGACAGGATGATATGGAAGCCGGAGATGTAAGAGCGAAGCTTGGCCCGAATAAGATCATCGGCGTGTCTGCACATACCGTAGAGGAGGCACTTCTTGCAGAAGAGCGCGGAGCCGATTATCTGGGAGTAGGAGCTGTATTCCCGACCGGGTCGAAGACGGATGTAGATGTATTGGACGGAGGGATGATCCGCGAGATCACAGAGGCGGTACATATTCCGGTCATTGCCATTGGCGGGATTGGCAAAGACAATGTAGAAAAACTTGCCGGAAATGGGCTGGACGGTGTGGCTGTGATCAGTGCCATTTTTGCTCAGAAAGATATTACTGAGGCTACGAGGGAATTGAAGGAAGCGGTATTCAGGATGGTGAATGCATGATCCGCGGGGCAATCTTTGACGTAGATGGAACACTTTTGGATTCTATGGGAATCTGGGAAGTGGCAGGTGTCCGGTATCTGGAGAATATTCAGGTAGAACCGGAACCGGGACTGAGTAAGATTCTGTATCCGATGACGATAGAAGAGGGCGTGGCATATACGAAAGAGCATTATAATTTACCACAGTCCGCAGAAGAGATTACACAGGGGCTTCTGATGGTAGTCAGAGACTTCTATTACAAAGAAGTACAGGCAAAAGAAGATGCGATAAAGTTTCTTGAGAAACTATATACGAATAAAATTCCTATGATAATTGCTACGGCGGGTCATAAGGAATATGCAGAGGCAGCATTGAAGCGACTTGGCATGGATCATTATTTTCAGGAAATCCTGACCTGCTCTGAACTTGGCAGGGGTAAGCATGAGCCGGAGATTTATCTGCAGTGTGCATCTGTACTGGGCAGAAAGCCGGAAGAAATAATGGTATTTGAGGATGCCGGATATGCGATTGAGACTGCAAAGAATGCAGGTTTTATTACGGTTGGTATCCGGGATATGAGCAATGGAGATGACTGGAAGCAGATCCGGGAAACGGCAGATTATGTGTTGGAAGACTGGTCTGAGGCAGGAAAACTGCCGCTATAAGACGATATAGTTACGGGAGTAATCCGACGGCTGATTGGGGGCACCACCTTCAGTCGTCCCGCAGTAAGCGGAAAAATTAATGCATAGATAGATACAGAAGAAAGGAAGAATGAGGTATGAGAACAGCATTAACAATCGCTGGAAGTGATTCCAGTGGAGGCGCCGGAATTCAGGCAGATATTAAGACAATGATCAGCAATGGCGTATACGCTATGAGTGCGATCACAGCTCTGACTGCACAGAATACAACCGGAGTCACAGGTATTATGGAAGTAACGCCAGAATTTCTGGAAGATCAGATGGATAATATATTTACCGATATTTATCCGAATGCAGTGAAGATTGGTATGGTATCTTCGGATGCATTGATCAATAAGATTGCAGATAAGCTGGAAGAATATAAAGCAAAGAACATCGTAGTAGATCCGGTTATGGTAGCTACCAGTGGAGCAAAACTGATCTGTGATGAAGCAGTTGATGCATTGAAAAAGCGTTTGCTTCCGATCGCAACCGTGTTGACTCCGAATATTCCGGAGGCAGAAGTGTTGTCTGGTATGGAGATCCATACAGAAGAAGACATGATCAAGGCAGCAGAGAAGATTGGAACAGAATATCACTGTGCAGTACTCTGCAAAGGAGGACATCAGTTAAACGATGCCAATGACCTGCTGTGGAGAGACGGCGAATATAAATGGTTCTACGGAGAGCGTATTGATAATCCGAATACGCATGGAACCGGCTGTACACTGTCCAGCGCGATTGCATCGAATCTGGCAAAAGGATATGATCTGGATACTTCAGTTGAGCGTGCAAAGAAATACATTTCCGGTGCGCTGGCAGCAATGCTTGATCTGGGTAAAGGCAGTGGTCCGATGAATCACGGATTTGCAATTAAAAATGAATATACTGAATGCGCAAAGGAGGAAGCCTAAGATGAAGGAAAAGAGAACCTCAATCTTTGAGAATGGTCTGATCTGGTTTGGCGCAGGCGTATCGCTGGCAGAGATCCTTACCGGTACAGCATTTGCACCGCTTGGATTCCAGAAAGGTATTCTGGCAATCATTATCGGTCACATTATCGGATGTACCATGTTATTCCTGGCAGGTGTGATCGGCGGTAAGACCAGAAGAAGTGCAATGGAAACGGTTAAAATGAGTTTTGGACAGAACGGCGGAGTATTCTTTTCTTTTTTAAATGTCCTTCAGCTGGTTGGCTGGACGGCGATCATGATCTATGATGGTGCGTTGGCAGCAGATGGCGTATTGAATACCGGAAGATGGGTGTGGTGTCTGGTAATCGGAGCATTGATCATTGTGTGGATTCTGGTAGGGATTACCAATCTTGGCAAGATCAATACCATTGCAATGGCAGCTTTGTTTATCCTGACACTGGTACTTTGCAAGGTAATCTTCTTCAGTGGAGCGGCAGGAAATGTGGATACAAGTGAGGCAATGTCCTTTGGCGCAGCTGTAGAGCTGGCGGTAGCGATGCCGTTATCATGGCTTCCGCTGAGCAGTGACTATACAAGAGAAGCAGAGGAGCCGGTGAAAGCAACAGCAGTCAGTGCTGTTGTTTATGGTATCATCAGCTGCTGGATGTACGTGATCGGTATGGGTGCGGCGATTTACACCGGAGAGTATGATATTGCTCAGATCATGGTGAAAGCAGGACTTGGAATCGCAGGACTGTTGATCATTGTATTTTCAACAGTAACTACTACATTCCTGGATGCGTATTCCGCAGGCATTTCTGCTGAATCTGTATTTTCCAAACTGAATGGAAAATATGCAGCCGTAGCAGTGACCGTGATCGGTACTGTTGGGGCGATCGTATATCCGATGGATAATATTACGGATTTCCTGTATCTGATCGGTTCTGTGTTTGCACCGATGATCGCAATCCAGATCGCAGACTTCTTTATCCTGAAACGTGCAGACAGTCTGTCAGATGCGATTGATGTGACAAACATTGTGATCTGGATTGTAGGATTTGTATTATATCGATACTTAATGGGTGTGGATATTCCGGTAGGAAATACACTTCCGGATATGGCGGTGACCATTGTGATCTGTGTCATTATCCGGAAATGCATGGGAAGCAAGAAAGCTTAATCGGCATCCAGCGCTTCCTGCATGTCATCTGGGAGAGGAGCGGTGAAAGACATTATTTCTCCAGTGATCGGATGACAAAATGAAAGTTTATGAGAATGAAGAGCCTGACGACCAATGTGGCGCATGTCCGGATTGTAGAGATAATCTCCGATCAGTGGATATCCCAGATGCTTCATATGAATGCGGATCTGGTGTGTGCGTCCGGTCTCAAGCTTCAATGCGACCAGACTGTAATGTCTGGTCGTTTTTACAACATGATAATGGGTGATAGCGGTTTCGCCGTTATCCCAGTCCACCATACGCTCGATGATGGTGCCGGGTTTTCTGCCGAGTGGGGCAGAGATGGTGCCAGCTTCGGGCGTTACGTGTCCAGAGGCAATGGCAAGGTATTCCCTGTGGACTTCCCTGCGTCCGGTCATCGAAGAGAGAATTCCGGCACTGACCAGATGCTTTGCCACGACAGTAAGTCCGGAGGTATCCCGATCCAGTCTGTTACAGCACCGGAAGATAAATGGCTTGTCCTGCTCTTGGTAGTACCACGCCAGTGCATTGGCCATTGTATTATAGTAATTATTCAGGGAAGGATGGATTGGCATGCCGGCCGGTTTGTTCAGGACAATGATATCCTCGTCTTCATAGACAATATTTAAAGGTAATTCTACCGGTGGGATTTTGTCAGAGCATTTGGTCTCACTGATGCGGACACTTAAACAGTCCCCTTCGGCAAGTTCCTGCCGCATATAATAATGGACGCCGTTCACCAGAATGCTTTCTGGCATATGCTTAATGGAAGAGATATTCTGGGAAGAATATCCCTTACGTTTCAAAAACTGTTCCACGCGGAGTCCGGCGGCAGTCTTATCTATCTGATAATTTATCGTTCGATTCATTGCATTTCCTCCTAAATTCCGATAAACTAATCATAGCACATTTGAAAAGCTTTGGAAAACAGGAGAAAAGCATGGAATCCTTAAGTACACTTTGTTATATTGAAAATGATGGAAAATATCTGATGCTTCACCGCAATGTGAAGGAGAACGATGTCAATGAAGGTAAGTGGATCGGCGTAGGCGGTCATTTTGAAGCGGATGAAAGTCCGGAGGAATGCCTGCTCAGGGAAGTAAAAGAAGAGACCGGGTATACACTGACATCTTATCGGTTCCGGGGCATCGTGACCTTTGTATCAGGAAGCGGTGTGACGGAATATATGTCGTTGTTTACGGCCGATGGATTTAAAGGCGAAGAGATTCCGTGTGATGAGGGAGATCTGGAATGGGTAGAGATCGACCGGATCGGAGAATTGAATCTATGGGAAGGTGATCGCATTTTTCTGAGACTTCTGGTGGAAAGGGAGTCATTTTTCTCACTGAAGCTGGTCTATGATGGACACGACCGATTAGTCAGTGCGGCTCTGGACGGGAAACCGATGGAGTTATAAGAAAGATATAGAAGGAGATAAGAACATGAAAGATGGAGTAATTGCAGTTGTTGCAGGAAAAGAGATTAAACAGGAAGAATTTGATTTATTTGTAGAGAATCTGCCGCAGGACAAAAAGGCATATCTGCAGTATCCGGGATTCAGGGAGAGACTGCTGGATCAGTATCTGGCGTTGTATACTTTTTCAGTGGATGCAGTTGAGCAGGGACTGGATAAGACTGAGGAATTTGCACGTATTCTGGAGAATACCAGACGCGATATTCTGGCACAGCTTGCCATGCGCGAGGCAGTGAAGAATGTAAAGGTGACGGAAGAGGAAGCCAAAGAGTATTACGAAGCGAATCCGAATAAATTTAAGAAAGAAGAGACCGTGCAGGCGAAGCATATTCTGGTAGAGGATGAGGATAAATGCACCGACATCCTGAATAGTATTGTAAGTGGAGAGATTTCTTTTGAAGAAGCAGCAAAGCAGCATTCTACCTGTCCATCCGGACAGCAGGGGGGAGACCTTGGAGAATTCGGGCATGGTCAGATGGTCAAAGAGTTTGATGAGGCAGCATTCGCGGCAGAACCGGGCAAGGTTGTAGGACCGGTAAAGACACAGTTTGGATATCACCTGATCCGTGTGGAGAAGAAAAATGAAGCTGAGGTACAGCCATTTGAAGCTGTGAAAGCAACCATCGTGAACACACTTTTTCAGAAGAAACAGAATGACGCATACGAAGCAAAAGAAAAAGAGTTGAAAGAAAAATATGTCGAAATGTAAGTTGACGGCAGGAATTCTGGCGCACGTGGATTCCGGTAAGACGACACTGGCAGAGAGCATACTTTTTCAGACGGGAAAGATCCGTAAGCTCGGAAGAGTCGATCATGGGGATGCCTATCTGGATAATTATGAACTGGAGCAGAGCCGTGGCATTACGATATTTTCCAAACAGGCGGAGATCATGCTGGGTGACCGTCCGGTGACACTTCTTGATACGCCGGGACATGTAGATTTTGCGGCAGAAATGGAACGTACATTACAGGTGTTGGATTATGCAATTCTGGTGGTAAATGGAGCTGATGGTGTGCAGGGACACACGGAGACTCTGTGGCGGTTGCTCGCCAGATATCAGATTCCGACCTTCATCTTTGTAAATAAGATGGATCAGGCAGGAACGGATCCGGAAAAAGTGTTGACAGAATTACAGGACAGGCTGTCAGAAGGCTGCACAGCATTTCCAGGATCAGCCGGTCTGACTGAAGGCAATGCAAGGGTAGCGGTGTCAGAGAGTGAATGGCTGGAGAGCATGGCGATGTTAGAAGAAACTGCTATGGAAGAATATCTGGAAACAGATACGTTGTCGGCAGATACGATACGACGCCTGATACGCAGCAGACGTCTGTTTCCATGTTATTTTGGTTCTGCTTTAAAACAGGAAGGAATCGAAGCTTTTCTTCAGGGACTGGAAGCGTATACGGAATCACCGGTTTATTCGAATGTGTTTGGCGCGAGAGTCTATAAGATATCCAGAGATCCGTCAGGCAACCGGCTGACACATATGAAGATTACCGGAGGCAGTCTGAAAGTAAAAGAAGCACTGTTTGCTGAAGAAACAAATGAAGAACAAAAGAAAGAAAAAGTTAACCAGATTCGTATTTATTCGGGAGAAAAGTACGAGCTTGTGCAGGAAGCGGAAGCTGGCACTGTCTGCGCAGTGACTGGTCTCGCATTTACCAGACCAGGCATGACACTTGGTGATGAGAAGGCTGTTTCGGCACCAATGCTGGAACCGGTACTCAGCTACCGTGTGCAGTATCCACGAGAAGTGGATGCGCATACCATGCTTGGTTATCTGAAGCAGTTGGAAGAAGAAGATCCGATGCTGCGGATTGTATGGAAGGAAGAAAATGGTGAGATCGGTGTTCAACTCATGGGCGAGATCCAGATTGAGATCTTAAGAAGCCTGATCGAAGAGCGATTTGGTATTGCGGTTACATTTGATGCAGGAAGTATCGTGTATAAAGAAACAATCCGCAATACGGTAGAAGGAGTGGGACATTATGAACCGCTCCGCCATTATTCGGAAGTACATCTGATCATGGAACCGGGTGAACCAGGCAGTGGTGTGGTGTGTGACACGGAGTGCAGTGAAGATATCCTGGATAAGAACTGGCAGAGACTGATTCTGACACATCTGTATGAGAAGCAGCACCGGGGCGTGCTGACAGGCTCTGTGATTACGGATGTTCATATTACACTGGCAGCAGGAAGAGCACATCTCAAGCATACGGAGGGCGGAGATTTCCGGCAGGCAGTATACCGTGCAGTGCGGCAGGGACTGATGCAGGCAGATAATGTGCTGTTGGAACCGTATTATTCATTTGCTATGGAGATCCCGGCAGAGAATGTGGGAAGAGCTCTGAATGACATTCAGAAGATGCATGGCGAATTTGAACCGCCGGAAACGGACGGTGATATGACAGTAATCACAGGAATGGCGCCGGTATCTGCTATGCGGGATTATCAGATGGAAGTGACGACCTATACTAGAGGTAGGGGACGGCTGTTTTGTACATTAGACGGTTATCGTCCGTGTGCAGATCAGGATACTGTGATAGAAGAAATTGGCTATGATCCGGAAGCAGATATGGAGAATCCGGCTGGTTCTGTATTCTGTTCCCATGGAGCAGGATATTATGTGCCATGGAATGAAGTGTTCTCGCATATGCATATCGAGAGTCAACTGAAAAAGCGGCAGGAGATTCAGAAGAACATGACAACTGATATGGCTTCTGCACGCCGTAAGGACCGTATGACCGGAAAGAAAGCACCGTCTTCGGCTGATATAGGATGGAATGCCAAAGAAGAAAAAGAGCTGGAAGATATCTTTATCCGTACGTATGGCAAGATCGAGCGAAGGAATGCACCTGTCGGCCAGACGGTAGTGACGGTGGACAGTAAGCCGAAAAAGCATCGTGATGACGGAATAGAGTATCTGCTGGTAGATGGTTATAATGTAATCTTTGCCTGGGATGAGTTAAAAGAACTGGCAAAAGATAACATTGAGGCGGCGAGAAATAAATTGATGGATGTGCTGAGCAATTATCAGGGCTTCCGCAGATGTGTGCTCATTCTGGTATTCGATGCCTATAAGGTAGACGGTGAGGCACTGGAAATCCAACGTTATCACAATATTCATGTGGTGTTTACCAAGGAAGCTGAGACTGCCGATCAGTATATCGAAAAAGTAGTCCATGAGATTGGAAGAAAACGACATGTGACGGTTGTGACCTCAGATGGAGTGGAGCAGGTGATCACAACCAGCCAGGGGGCACATCTGATCTCAGCCAGAGAATTTCGTGAAGAGATCGCATTTACAGAGAGGCAGATCCGGGAAGAATGGGACAGACACAGAGAATCTGATCGCAACTATCTGTTTGACCATATGGATGAAAATCTGATGCGCCATATGGAAGAAGTGAGGCTTGGAAGGAAGAATTTGAAGTGAGATATTCATTAGATCTTAAATAGGGTTAATGAGATTTTTTTGTGAGGATATATTGGGGAAAAACAGTGATATTTTTTCAGGTATCGTGTATAATCTGATCAGGAACTTACAAACTATCTAAAAAAGAAAAGAGGATAAATATATGGCAGCAATACATGTAACAGCAGAACATTTTAAAGATGTAGTATTAAAGGCAGATAAGCCGGTATTGGTAGATTTCTGGGCACAGTGGTGCGGACCGTGTCAGAATATGGGACCGATCGTAGAAGAAATCGCAGATGAGTATCCGGATATTAGGGTGTGCAAGCTGGATATTGACAGTGCCATGGATATTGCCAGAGAATACCGCGTTATGTCTATTCCTACTTTTCTCATTTTTGAGAATGGAGAGGTTGTGAAACGTACAGTTGGAGAGCAGACAAAGCAGGAATTGTTGACTTTTGTCGGTAAATAAAATAGTTACGCTGTAATCTTTAATTGAAATATCTTCCAGAAGTGCTATAATAATTTCTGTTACATCAGAGGTCAGACAGAATGGGACAGCACATAAGTGTAGATAGAATATAGTATTTGGAGGATTTGTCATGGCAAGAACTAAGAAGACGGCTGGTAAGAATGTTGCAGCAGAGGCACAGGCAGCAGCAAGAAAGGCTGTGTCTGAAGCACAGGCAGTAGCAAGAAAGGTTGCAGCAGTTGAAAAGGCTGCTGAGACTTCAAAAAAGGCTGAGCCGGGTACAGAAGAAAAAGAAACCAAGACAGCAGCGGCAGTGAAGAATGCAGCAGCAGAAGTTAAGCCGGCAGCCAAGAAAGCGGTAAAAGAGACAAAAGCGGCAGCTAAGACAGCAGCAAAAGAGACAAAAGCAGCAGCTAAGACAGTTGTAGAAGAAACTAAAAAAGCTGCAAAGAAAGCAACTACAAGAAGAAGCAAAAAAGACATGAAGGTAAATGCTTACGTAGAATACTATGGCAAGCAGGTACATGAGAATACAATGATTGCTGATGTAAAGAAAGCATGGAAAAAGTCCGGTCACAAGATCGGTGAGATCAAGACTATGGATCTTTATATTAAACCGGAAGAAAGCAAAGTATACTATGTGATCAACGAAACAGAGAGTGGATCAGTAGAATTCTAATCGGCTCACCGGAAGATGCAGTCATGAAGGAGTAACACAAAGGAGAAGTAGTATGAGTGATATGATGACCCAGGTAAATCAGATAGTGGGCAATGGTTTGTCCTTTCTGCAGAGTACGGTTATACTGGCGGTTACGATTTGTATCGGATTGATCATCGGTCTGTTTGGATTGAAACTGGCACGTGTGTGGGCAGCATTGGTAGGACTGGTTCTGGGAGTGGCAGCAGGGGGCATCGTTTCTGTTGTGGCAGGACTGAATGGAATGGCTTCTGTGGGAGCTATGGCAGGAGGCGCAGTGATACTGGCGATTCTTGTATGTGTATTTTACAGAGTTGGTATATTTTTCTTTGTATGGCTGGCAATATTCAGCATGGGAGTATCGGCTATCAATCAGCAGGTTATACCGGTGATTGCTGTATGTGGCGTGTTAGGATTGGTTCTCGCGATCGTTACGATGAAGATGTTTGATCCATTGGTAATTATTATCACATCCATTTATGGTGGTTACATGGCAGGTAATGCAGCTGTTTCCATGTTGGGGTTAGGTAATTATCTGGCAGCAGTGATTGGAGTGCCGGTAGTGCTTATTGCAATCTGTGTGGCAGTACAGTTCATCATGCGATCCAGACAGGTTGGCAGGAAGCAGGTCAAGAAAGCCGGAGAGCACAGAGAAAAAGAATCCAGAGAAGCAGAAGTAGAGCAGGCACGAATGTTGCTTGACGATGATAATATGGATGATACAGAAGCAACCGATCTGGAAGATGACGATGATCTGGAGACAGATTACGACGATGTTCTAGACAGCGAGGACAGTCTGGATGGAGATTATGATGAGGATGAAGGATATCTTGATGATGATCTGGAATCCGGATATGATAATCTTGACTTTGATGATGATTTTAAGATCATAGAGTGATTTAAATGAAGTAGAAGGCAGTTTGTCAGTGACAGCAGAGACTGTGGCGGGCAGACTGCCTTTGTTGTATTTTGGCAGTAACGTGGTATAATAAAGAAAAAATGACAAAGGAGGCTTACACATGAAGATAGATATGCATTGTCATGTGCATGAAGGCTCGATTGACAGCCGGGTAAGCCTGGATGAATATATTACTGTTCTGAAAGAAAAAGGCTTTGATGGAATGCTGATCACGGACCACGACAGTTATCATGGTTACAGGCATTGGAAATACGAAATGAAAGGGAAAGCTCACCAGGATTTCGTAGTTTTGAAAGGCATTGAGTATGATACACTGGATGCAGGACATATGCTCTGCATTATGCCGGAGGGCGTTCGTATGAGGCTGTTGGAGTTAAAAGGTCTTCCGGTATCGATGCTGATTGAATTCGTACACAGGCATGGAGGTATCCTTGGCCCGGCGCATCCGTATGGAGCTAAATATATGAGTATGACCAATACAAAAAGGTATCGGAAGTCACAGGAATTTGTGAAAAGATTTGATTTTATAGAGGTGTTTAACGCATGCGAATCACAGGAGTCTAATGACAGTGCAGCCAGACTTGCGGCTGAATACGGGAAACCTGGAGTTGGTGGAAGTGATGCCCACAAGACAGACTGTATCGGGACAGGCTATACGATACTTCCGGAGATGGTTACCTGTGAGACGGAGCTTATTAATCTGATTCGGGAAAAGGCAGCAATTCAGGCCGGAGGTGTTCTGTATGGCAGAACTACCAAGGAGAAAATGGGAGCATTTCACAAGATACTGGCAGATCTGTTCTGGTTCTATAACCGGGGAGGAGCTATGCTGAAGTATTTCAAACGGAGAAGAAAAGATAAGATTGAGAACCCGGTGACTCCGGTAGATCCGATCGAGATCCCATATCTTAAAAAAGCAAAAAAATTCCGCTCAAAGAAATAGGTGTACGGATTATTGGACACCTTGCTTGCTATATTGATTACAGGAAGTGAGGTGTTCTTTTATGAGAAAATTAGGAAAGAAATTAGTAGCAGTGGCAGGTGTGATTGCGATGCTCATGATTATTCTGGTATATGGATTTGCAGAGACAAGGATACCGGGCATTGTATATCTGGCGATGTGGTGTGTGTGCGCAGCAGCAATCTGTTATGGCACCGACACACAGCTTGCCATCTGAGATAGTTGAAATAGGAGAACATTATGATGGAGTATAAGAGTATGCTGCATACGCAGAGAGCGTATTTTCAAACAGGTGATACTAAGGATGTGGAGTTTCGTATCCGCCAGTTAAAGAAGCTGTATCAGTGGATCACAGTACATGAACAGGAGATTATGGATGCACTTTATATGGATCTGAATAAATCAAATTTTGAAGCTTATGCTACTGAGATTGGTATAGTAAAAGAAGAGATTCGATATACATTAAAGCATCTTCGAAAATGGGCAGCACCGAAGAGAGTGCCTACACCGATCACGCAATTTCCATCGAAGTCTTTTATATATCCGGAACCGTATGGCATCGTGTTAATCATGTCACCTTGGAATTATCCGTTCCAGCTTACGATCGCACCACTTGTGGGGGCAATTTGTGCAGGTAATTGTGCAGTAGTGAAGCCATCTGCGTATTCACCACATACTACAAAGGTTATTGCAGATATGTTGAGAGAATTGTTTCAGGAGAAATATATCGCTGTAGTAGAAGGTGGCAGACAGGAGAATCAGGCACTTTTGAATGAAAAGTTTGACTATATCTTCTTTACAGGAAGTGTAAATGTTGGTAAATACGTCATGGAGAAGGCATCTGCACATCTGACACCGGTGAGTCTGGAACTTGGCGGCAAGAGTCCTTGTATTGTAGACGAGACTGCAGATCTGAAGCTGGCGGCAAAGCGTATTGTCTGGGGTAAGTTCCTGAATAGTGGGCAGACCTGTGTGGCACCAGATTATATTCTGGTACAGAACAGTGTGAAAGACAAGCTCGTTCGTTATATGGAAAAATATATTCGTAAGATGTTTGGAAAGGATCCGATGCAGAATCCGGATTATCCGAAGATGATCAATGAAAAGCATTTTAACCGTGTACTGGGGCTGACGGAGCGGGCACATATAGTATGTGGTGGTGGATCTGATGTGGACATGCTTAAGATTGAGCCGACCGTGTTGGATCAGGTGACCTGGGAGAGCCCGGTAATGCAGGAGGAGATTTTCGGACCGCTGCTTCCGGTTCTTACATTTTATGATATTGAAGAGGCGATTCAAATGGTCAATGCCAGACCGAGGCCGTTAGCATTGTATTACTTCACGAAAGATAAGCAAAGAGAAGCCATGATGCTCAAACAGGTGTCTTATGGCGGTGGCTGCATCAATGATACGATTGTACATCTGGCAACGTCCCATATGCCATTCGGCGGCGTGGGCAACAGTGGAATGGGTGGCTATCATGGAAAGGACAGCTTTGACACATTTACACATAAAAAGAGCATCATGAAGAAATCGGTACTTCTGGATATTCCAATCCGATATGCACCGTTCAAGAACAAATTGAATATATTAAAGAAGCTGATGTAGGCCATTATGGATAGATACGGAAAGATATAAAGAAAAAGAAAGGCAGCGGGAGCAATCCCGATGCCTTTCCTGTTTCACTTTGTATTTATCCTATTAACAGAAAGATATGATAGAACAGAAAACTCATGATCCAGGCAACACAGAGCTGGAACAGTACAAAGAGAATGGTAAGCTTTCTGCTTTCGGTTTCACGACGGATCGTAGCAATTGTTGCAGTACATGGAACATACAGCAGACAGAATACCATCAGCGCCAGAGCATTGGCAGTACCGAATCCAATACTGTTTAAGGCAACCAGCGCAGTGCTCATGCCATGTGCAGTAGCAATGTTTGAGATACCGAAGAGAACTCCACAGCTGGAGACTACTACTTCCTTGGCAGCGATTCCTGCGATCAGCGCAACGATGATCTGCCAGTATCCAAGACCTGCCGGTGCGAAGACAGGTACGATGGCTCTGCCGATATAGGAACCGAAGCTCTGGCTGATGTCTGTTACATACCCATTCGGGCCAAAGTTTAAAAGTACCCACATAACAACGGACGCCAGGAAAATGACGGTTCCTGCACGTGTCAGGTAATCCTTGACCTTTTCCCACACATAGATGGCTATGGTTCTGGCATTTGGTGTCTTGTATTCCGGAAGCTCGATCAACAGCGCATGTTCTGCTTTGCTGTTGTCAATCCGGGACAGGATGAATGCAGTTAAGATTGCCACGATGATACCCAGAAGATACATGCCATAGCAGACCAACATCGCATATTTTCCAAAAAACATAGAGGAAAATAATACATAGATCGGAAGTCTGGCACTGCAGGACATAAATGGTGTGATCAGGATAGTCTTTAACCGGTCTTTCCTGTGTTCCAGAGCCCTGGAGGCCATGACTGCTGGAACGGAACATCCGAATCCGAGCAGAAGTGGGATAAATGCGCGTCCGGAGAGCCCAAGCCCGCTCATGATGTCATCCATGACAAAGGCAACTCTGGACATATATCCGCTGTCTTCCAGAAATGCGAGGGCAAGGAACAGAATGAATATATTGGGCAGGAAGGTGAGAATACCACCTACACCTGCGATGATACCATCCACCACAAGGGACTGAAGCATCGGATAGGTATGTATGGAAGCCAGACCATTGGCTACCGCCGAAGAAAACAGATCCAATGCGATCTCAAAATATCCTTTCAGGAAATCGCCTACCGTAAAGGTCAGGAAAAATACCATTGCCATAATAAGTAAGAAGATTGGAAGACCGGTGTATTTGCCGGTGAGCCATCGATCAATCCGGTCTGTACGCTCTTCACGGCTGGATTTATTGACCAGTGTTTCGCCTATGATTTCTTCAATAAAATCATATTTTTGATTAATTAAATCTTTTTCATAGCTGCAATCCAGAATATCAGAGGTGTCAAGTGGCCATTGTTCGGAAGCACTGGTATCCTTTTCCAGGTACTTAATGGCTAACCATCTTTTGTTCGGAAAGTCCGGATATGTATGCGTGATTCGTTCAATCAGAATATCAATTTTATCTTCAATATCATCTGTGTACACCATCGTATACTCCGCATGATGGTCATGGCGGTGCTTGCTGTGCAGTCCCGGATGATGATGAATCAGAGGATCCTGATGTAATACATCTTTGTGATGTGCAACGGCGTGCATTAATATGGAAAGCCCGGTTTTCTTTCTGGCAGATACCGGAATCACCGGGATGCCCAGCATTTCCGGGAGCCGGTGCAGGTCAATCTCCATGCCGCGTTCCTCTACAATATCCATCATATTCAGAGCAAGAATCACCGGTTTGCCAAGTTCGATCAACTGCAGTGTCAGATACAGGTTTCGCTCCAGGCTGGATGCGTCAGCTACATCGATGATCACATCGACTTCGTCGCTCAGGATACATTCGCGGGAGACTTTCTCTTCCATAGTATAGGAAGTCAGGCTATAGATACCCGGAAGATCGATCAGCGTATAATCCTGTCCTTCGTAGGTAGTATGTCCTTCTTTCTTTTCTACTGTAACGCCCGGCCAGTTGGCAACCTTGAGGTTGGCGCCGGTATAAGCGTTAAACAGTGTGGTTTTACCGCAGTTAGGATTGCCGATAAAACCGACGGTAACAGAGTTATTCATGTGTGTGCACCTCCTCAATCTCAATGTGATCAGCAATACGTCTGCCAAGAGCAAAGCGTGTGCCGCGGAACTTGACAGTAAGTGCACCGTGCTTGTCATTATTTAATATAGTAATCAGACTGCCGTCTGTCAGACCGAGTGCTTCCAGCCGACGCTCCAATTGGAGCTCGATCTGTATGGACAGCACACGATAAGTGTGTCCATTTAAGCCTTCTTTTAAAACCATAGTAATCCTCACTTTAATCTTATTGATAATTATTATCTATTATTTGAAAAAGTATAGCACCAATTGACGAAATTTACAACTTCACATATAATAGTCGATAAGACTTAAATGGGAAATTAGATTGCTGGGAAAGGAATAAAATATGGGAATCTATGAAATACTGGCGTACTTTTTTGTGTACGGTGTACTTGGATGGTGCGTGGAGGTCGCATTTGCGGCAGTAAAAGAAGGAAGGTTTGTCAACAGAGGATTTTTGAATGGTCCGATCTGTCCGATTTATGGAGTCGGAGTTGTATCGGTAATATTTTCATTACAGGGATTTTCAGAAAGTCTGTTAATATTATATTTGGCATCGGCTGTACTTGTAACATTTATCGAATGGCTGACAGGATATGTAATGGACCGGATCTTTCATCAGAAATGGTGGGATTATTCCGGACAGCCGCTTAATATCGGCGGTTATGTGTGCCTGCCATTTTCGCTGATCTGGGGTGTGTTCTGTGTGTTCATTGTTAAGTGTTTTCAACCGCTTGTTGCACATCTGATCGGGTACATCCCTCATATTGCAGGGATCGTAATACTGGTAATATTAAGTATTGCGATGCTCGCAGATCTCTATGTAACTGCATCTGCAATCCTGAAACTGAACAAACGTCTTGAAGCAATGGAAAAGATTGCTGCGGAGCTGCGGGAATTCTCTGACCGCATGGGTGAGAACATCTATGAAAATGTCAAAGACGGGATGGAGAAAGAAGAACAGCTTAAGAGTAAAGTGGCTAGTATGAAAGAAGTCAGAAAAGAATTGCGTGCTGAATACAGTGCCGGTAAGGAAGAATGGTACAAGAGTCAGCAGCAGAAGCTGGATGAACTGAAAGGACGTTATGACAGTCTGGTTAATGGACTTGGAAGTGTCGGCGAACGTCTGGTAAAGGCATTCCCGAATATGGAATCACGTATCCATAAGGATGCATTGAGAGAAGTCAAGAAACGGGTGGCAATGCGTCGGAATAAAAGGAAATAAATGGTAAAAAAGAGGCTTTACGGTCTCTTTTTTTTACCGAAAAACGGGTTGAAATAAAACTTTAAAAATGTGTTGACAAAGATACTCCGGAAGAGTTATTATGTCGATACTCGAAGCGGAGAGATATTAAAAATTGGAGGAAAGGATACATGAAGAAGATAAGAGATAATAAGGGCAGAGCAGGTAGAATCATGCCACTTGCGGTTGCTGTTGTTGTATTTATCCTGTCATTCTGGGGGTGTGTGGGAGCGATATCAGTACGGGCAGAAGAACGCGAAGAAGAGAGCGATATAGAAGATGTTGCAGAACAGAACAGTGTGACACAGCGCCAGGCGGGCGGCACACATGTACTGACTTACTATGACACCAGGTACAACGACGGATTACTAAGAGTGGGATATTTTGAAATCGATGGTGGAACAACAGCAATGTGTGTGTGTCATGAGATGGAACCACCGACACAGACAGGAAGTACATTAACTACAGTAGCGGAGTATACGGCAGAAAATCGGGGGAACGAGCAGCTCCGGAAGATATATTACTATGGCTGGAAAGGCCCTGGAGATGTTGGAGCCAGCTATGTGGAAACATGTCTTGCCGGATCGGTAGCTAATGGTCATGATGATAATTATTATGGCTATGGACAGGCATTTATCAACCGGATCGCCGGACTTCCGGCAGCGCCGAAAGGATTTACGGTATATCTGCTGTCAGACGGAGCGGCGGCACATCAGAACCTGGGATATTGGGAATATCACCCGACAGGGTATGCAAGACTTAAAAAGACAGCGGAGGATAACGAATTGACGGAGGACAATCGCTGTTACACCCTTCAGGGGGCAGAATATGGTGTGTATGCAGACGAAAGCTGTACGGATCAGAAGGCGGTGCTTAAGACGGATGCGAATGGAGAAACGACGGCAGTAGAACTTGCACCGGGCAATTATTACGTAAAAGAAAAGCAGGCACCTTTTGGGTATCGGCTGAATACGAATGTATATCCTGTGACAGTGGAAGCGGAGAAGACTGCTGTGGCAGAAGTAAAGGATATACCGGTGTGGAATAAGGCAGAAGTGTCAATCTGCAAAGTAGATGCCGAAACTGGTGAAAGTCAGGCACTTGGTGGAGCGGATCTTGCCGGTGCGAAAATGCGTGTGAATTATTATGCAGGATATTATGAGACAGATAATCTTCCGGAGGTTCCGGAACGGAGCTGGGTATTGGAGACAAAGGAAGAAAAGGGAGAGTCCGATAGCGCATATGTATGTCGGCTGGATGAAGTACATCTTATAGAGGGTGATGCCTTCTATATGATGAATGATCAGGTGATACTGCCACTTGGAACGATCACGGTGGAAGAGATTGAGGCACCGAAAGGATATCTGCTGGATGGAATGCAGTTTCAGGATGAATCCGGGGAAGTACAGGAAGGCAGATATCTGACACAGATACGGCCGGACGGAGATACGGCTGTACTCACCGGGGGCAATGCGCATAAAGCATCAGATCATGTGATCCGTGGGGATCTGGAACTTATCAAGATTGCAGACGGCACCCATAAGAGACTTTCGAAAGTACCATTTAAGATTACCAGTAATACAACCGGGGAATCCCATGTGATCGTGACAGATGAGAACGGCTATGCATCAACGTCGGCAGAGTGGAATCTGCATACGTCAAATACGAATTGCGGAGAGAACATGGAGGATGGAGTCTGGTTTGGAATCGATACAGAGGGAACTCTGATTGCACCGGATGACTGCAAAGGTGCACTTCCGTATGATACTTATACGATTGAAGAGCTGAGGTGTGAGGCAAATCAGAATCATGAACTGATTCCACCTTTCGAAGTGACGATTAAAAAGGATCATGTGACGGTGGATCTTGGTACGATGACGGATGATAAGCCAGAGGTCCCGGAAGAACTGAATAAACCGGAGAAGGAGAAACAGGAAACTCCCGGACAGACTGTAAAAGCTCAGACAGTAAGAACCGGAGATGGAGCGAATTTATCAAATTGGATGCTTGTATGCATTCTTTCTTGCGTGGCTGTTATTGTGTGTGTTATGATTACACGTATGAAGAAAAGATAAAGGAGGCACATTCATCATGGGAATGACGATGACACAGAAGATTCTGGCTGCACATGCAGGTCTGGATCATGTGGAAGCAGGACAGCTTATTATGGCGAAGCTTGATATCGTTATGGCGAATGACATCACCGGACCAATGGCGCTGCCGATCTTCAGACAGATGGCAGATAAAGTGTTTGATAAAGATAAGGTTGTTCTGGTACCAGATCATTTTACACCGAATAAAGATATTAAGTCAGCAGAGAACTCCAAGGCAATTCGTGAGTTTGCGAAGGATCAAGGTCTCAGCTGGTATTTTGAACAGGGCAAATCAGGAGTAGAGCATGCGATTCTTCCGGAGGCAGGAGTGGTTACAGCAGGAGAATGCATCATTGGTGCAGATTCGCATACCTGTACATACGGAGCATTGGGAGCGTTCTCTACAGGCGTAGGTACGACCGACATTTCTACCGGTATGGCTACCGGAGAACTTTGGTTCAAGGTGCCGAGTGCGATCAAGTTTGTACTGAAGGGAGAACCGTCTGAGTTTGTAAGCGGTAAGGATATCATTATCCATATCATTGGTAAGATCGGCGTAGATGGAGCTCTGTATAAATCAATGGAATTTACAGGAGAAGGTGTGTCACATCTTTCCATGGATGACAGATTTACGATTGCTAACATGGCAATCGAAGCAGGTGCCAAGAATGGTATCTTCCCGGTAGATGAGCAGACAAAGGCTTATCTGGCAGAGCACTGCAAGAAGGAATACCATGTATATGAAGCAGATGAGGATGCTGTATACGAGGATGTGATCGAGATTGATCTTTCAGAAGTCCGTCCGACCGTTGCATTCCCACATCTTCCGGGCAATGCTAAGACAATCGACGAAGTAGAGGCTATGGAGCCTATTAAGATCGACCAGGTAGTGATCGGTTCCTGTACAAATGGACGTATGTCTGACCTGAGAAAGGCGGCAGCTATCCTCAAAGGACATACCGTACATCCGGATGTACGTGTTATGGTAGTTCCTGCTACACAGAAGATCTACAAGCAGTGTATCGCAGAAGGACTTCTGGACATCTTTGTAGATGCAGGATGTGCAGTTAATACACCAAGCTGCGGACCATGTATGGGAGGTCATATGGGTGTTATGGCAGCAGGTGAGAAATGTGTATCTACCACCAACCGTAACTTCGTTGGCCGTATGGGACATGTAGATTCTCTGATCTATCTTGCATCTCCGGAAGTGGCAGCAGCAAGTGCGATCGCCGGATGCATTGCGAATCCGGAAAAAGTAGGGGGTGACAGATAATGAAAGCATTAGGACATGTGTTTAAATATGGAGATAACGTAGATACAGACGTTATTATACCGGCCAGATATCTGAACTCTTTTGATCCACAGGAGCTGGCGAGCCATGCGATGGTAGATATTGATCCGGAATTTGCCGGGAAGGTACAGCCGGGAGATATTATCGTAGCGAGAAAGAACTTTGGCTGCGGATCTTCCAGAGAGCATGCACCGCTGTGTCTGAAGACTGCAGGCGTAAGCTGTGTTATCGCAGATACATTTGCACGAATCTTCTATCGTAATGCGATCAATATCGGACTTCCGATCATCGAATGTCCGGAAGCGGCAGAAGGAATTGACGCCGGAGATCAGGTTGAGATTGATTTTGACAGTGGACGTATATATAATCGTACCAAGGGTACTGAGTTCCAGGGACAGGCATTTCCTCCATTTATGCAGGAACTGATCTCTGCAGGTGGCCTGGTTAATTACATCAACAGCAAAAAGAACAAATAGTATATAACAGGAGAAATGATGATGGATGTACGATACAGAAGCACAAGAAATTCAGAGGTAACAGTAACAGCATCGCAGGCAATCTTAAAAGGTCTTGCGGATGATGGCGGTCTGTTTGTGCCGGATCATCTTCCAAAGTTATCTGTGTCTATGGAAGAATTAAAGGGAATGACATATCAGGAGACAGCTTATGCTGTAATGAAGGAATTCCTTACCGATTTTACTGAAGAAGAGCTGAAGAATTGTATTCAGAAGGCTTATGACAGTAAATTTGACACGGAAGAGATCGCACCATTAGTAAAAGTAGATGGCACATATTTTATTGAACTGTTTCACGGAGCAACGATCGCATTTAAAGATATGGCACTTTCCATTCTTCCACATCTTCTTACTACATCAGCTAAGAAGAATCACGTGAAGAATGAGATCGTGATCCTGACAGCAACTTCGGGAGATACCGGTAAGGCTGCTATGGCAGGTTTTGCCAATGTAGAAGGTACACGGATCATTGTGTTCTATCCGAAGAACGGAGTCAGCAAGGTACAGGAGATGCAGATGGTGACTCAGACCGGAGATAACGTAGACGTTGTAGCAATTCACGGCAACTTTGACAATGCGCAGAGCGGCGTGAAAGCAATGTTTGAAGATAAGAAGCTTGCAGAAGAGCTGGATAAGCATGGCTATCAGTTTTCATCTGCCAATTCAATCAACATCGGACGTCTGGTGCCGCAGGTGGTGTACTATGTATATGCCTATGCGAAGCTTTTGGATAATGAAGAAATACAGCCGGGAGAACAGATCAATGTTGTAGTTCCTACCGGTAACTTTGGCAATATTCTTGCTGCATACTATGCAAAGAATATGGGCGTTCCGATCGCAAAGCTGATCTGTGCATCCAATGAAAATAAAGTGCTGTTTGATTTCTTCCAGACTGGTGTGTATGACCGCAAGGACAGAGAGTTCAAACTGACTACATCACCATCTATGGATATTCTGATTTCCAGCAATCTTGAGAGACTGATCTATCAGATCGCAGGATGTGATGATAAGAAGAATGCAGAGTTGATGCAGGCATTGAAGAGTGAAGGTGTGTATGAGATTACTGACGCAATGAAAGCAGGATTGAAAGACTTTGCAGCGGGGTATGCAACAGAAGCGCAGACGGCAGAGACTATTCATGATGTTTATAAAAAGACAGGGTATGTAATGGATACACATACTGCAGTAGCGGCACATGTGTGTCAGGAATATCAGGAGAACTCAGGAGACAAGACAAAGTGTGTAGTTGCCTCCACAGCCAGCCCATACAAATTTGCAGGCAGCGTTATGGCAGCAATCGATGAGAAGTATGCATCTGTAGATGAATTCGATTTATTGAAAGAATTGAGTCAGGTATCTAACACAGAGATGCCGAATGCGATCAAGGAGATTCTGAATGCGAACATTCTTCACACACTGGAATGTGATGTTGATAAGATGGAAGATACTGTAAAGGCGATTCTCGAGTTATAGAAGAATATTTGTAATTTTATATATTTTTTACTAAAATAGTGGAAAAAAATATATGATTGGGTTATAATAACTACAGTGACCTGGGATGAGCGACAACTTCTGTTGTTTTGAACCTACATTACTTTAAACGGGACTCTTATATCTCCGTAATATGTCAGGCCTCCAGATACGCAGGGGAAGGCAGAAAAGCGGATGCGGACACCCACCTAGCAGCAGCTAGGAGTCAAGAGACAGAAACCGGCATTTCGGGATATACAAAAGATAAAAGAACGGCTGCAAAGCCGTTCTTTTTATGCCCAAAGGGGTATTATTTCTCGTCCGTGAGGCGGCTCGAATAGAGACGCCGCCCATGCATGAGCAAAATTAGCTGCGTAGCAGCGGAAAAGCACGAAGCATCGTGCGGTTTTGCGAATGCATGGGCGGGGTTCAAAAATGGGGTGGGGTTCTAAACCCACTACGAAGTTTCATACATTAGAGAAAGTAGTCTTGGAAAGAGATAAGAATACAAATATGAGAAGACAGAATCGATATATTTTATACATCATCAGTTTTATGGCGGTGCTTAGTCTGGTACTAGCGGGAATGCGTCTGGTACATCCGGAACGGATCGGAAATGGCAGATCCGGAGAGCAGACGGAGAGTAAATTGAAAGGACAGAGTGGAGAAACGGATCAGAATACCGGAATGGTGGAGAATCAGAATATCCGCGTGGCATTGATGATAAGCGGTTATGGAAGCGTGCTACACAGTTCGGTCAGTCTGGCAGCAGACAGTGGCCTGAGGCTAAAATATGATGGGCGGGAAGAAGATTGGACAGGAGGCGTGCTGACGCTTCTGGCAGATGATGTGCGGCTAAAGAATGGACATCTTTCGGCAGAACCGCTGAATCCGGATGAAGAGATCCGGGTGGAAAGTATTGAACGTGGCCGGGGAATACCATCTTATCAGGGAAAGATTGAAGTGTGGTCCGGTGAAGAAGGTATGACTGTGATTAATGAACTGCCGATGGAAAGCTATCTGTGCAGAGTTGTGCCGAGTGAGATGCCGGCGTCTTATGAAATGGAAGCATTGAAGGCGCAGGCGGTGTGTGCCAGAAGCTATGCAGTGCGACAGATGCAGGATTATGCATATCCGGAATATCAGGCACATGTCAATGACAGTGTAGAGTATCAGGTGTACAATAACAGTTATCCGGCAGATACAGCTACGCAGGCGGTAAAAGATACAACAGGGCAGGTGGTCTGGTATCAGGGAAACGTGGCTTCTACATATTATTTTTCGACTTCATGTGGAGAGACAACGGATATGACAGCCTGGGGCGGTGAGGTCAATGAAAGTAATGCATATCTTCAAAGTATATCTGTGTGTGGAGATGTCGGAGATTATGAAAAAGATCTGCCCTGGTATCAGTGGACGGCGGAGATATCATCAGAGCGAATGGCAGCACTTCTCAGTAATTATGCCGGTAAGGATCTGGGAACACTGGAGAGTGTGGAAGTAACCAGGCGAGGTGACGGCGATGTGGCAGCAGAATTGACGGCGGTTGGAACCGGAGGGAGTATTACGGTGGAGACAGAGAATAAGATTCGGACAGCCCTGGGAGGAAGCGGATATTCGATTGTAAGAAATGATGGACAGACCGTAGATAGTCAGAGATTACTTCCAAGTGCATTTATTTCTATAGAGAAGAAAGCGAATAGCTATGTGATCAGAGGCGGCGGCTATGGGCATGGTATCGGTATGAGCCAGAATGGAGCCAATGAAATGGCTAAGAATGGTAAAAATTACATGGAGATACTGAAATTATTTTATCAAAATGTAGAAATCCGATAGCGGAGAAACGGCTATTTGATATTTTTACTTGAAATAATTAAATGAAAATGGTATGATGCACATACTGATTTACGGAGGTTAGTATGAAAAGAGAGACCATAGAGAGGGTAATGAGAATTCCCAAGGATATGGGGAGACATCATGTTGGGGCATATGCAGCTCAGGCTGCATATTTCTTTATGTTATCGCTGATTCCGATTATATTGCTTTTGCTTACTATGGTAAGATATACGCCGGTTACGAAAGCAGATGTAATGACAGCAGTAGTGCAGGTATTTCCTACCAGTGTAGATTCCTTGATCACGTCAATTGTGAATCAGGTATATAACCAGTCAAGTACTATCATCCCGATTACAGTTATTGTGGCACTGTGGTCTGCCGGCAAGGGTGTATTATCAATTTCTACCGGATTTAATACAATTTATGGATGCCCAGAGACACGTAACTATATTTATCTGCGTTTTAGAGCGACATTTTATACAGTGCTGTTCCTGATTGCAATCATATTATTGCTGGTTATGTCGGTATTCGGTAATTCGCTGAATATATTTATCACGTCTCATATACCTGCCATTAAGCATGTGGCAAATAAATTGATGGAATTGAGGATGGCGATTACGCCGGTTGTGGTAATCGGTTTTTTACTTCTTATATATAAGTTTTTACCAAACCGAAAAGATCTGTTCCGCAAGCAGATTCCGGGAGCGATATTTACAGCGATTGGCTGGTTGGTCATATCTTGGGTATTTTCTGTATACCTGGATATTTTCAAAGGATTTTCGGATATGTACGGTAGTCTGACTACAATCGTGCTGATCATGCTCTGGCTGTATTTCTGTATGTACTGTGTGTTGTTTGGAGCACAACTTAATATCTATATGAAAGATGTACTCTTTACCGGAGCAGATAAAAAGGAAACTGCTGAAGAGAAGGCAGATATTACAGAAGGAGCTTCGGAAACAGCTTCAGAAACAGATTCAGAAACGTAAGAATCGGCTTGACATTAAAAAAGTCAGTGAGTATAATGGCTTTGTATTGTTTAAATCAAAGATAAAAGTGATGACCGTGTCAGTAGAGAACTGTTTTCCATCAGAGAGGGGCATACCACAGGCTGAAAGTAGCTCCGGGTTCAGGCAGGGATCGAATTTCCCACGTTAGCTGCATGTTTGAATATTTCGATATATGATGATTCGATAGTAGGACATGCCGTATTCGTACGTTACACGAACATGAGTGCCTGTCGTAAGATAGGAATCAGGGTGGTACCGCGAGTTAACCTCGTCCCTTTTGGGATGAGGTTTTTTTTACTTTACAGGAAATTGTTTTCCTGTAAAGTAAAAACCGCTCCGCGAGGATGCGCACTGCGGCGGATAAGGTAGATGTCGCAAGCGACCGCCGCAGGCGCGAGAATGTGCCTTGGCACATTCTTTGTTCTATTCGTTCAGTGACTCTGAACGATATAGATATTTAAGGAAGAGGAAACATAGTCATTTAATTATTTATGAAAGAGAAAGGAAGAGAAGGATGAAAGAAAGATTGGAAAGCATCCGCAGAGAAGCCATTGAAGCAATTCAGTCTGCTGATGTACCGGAGAAATTGAACGAAGCCCGCGTCAGATTCCTTGGTAAAAAAGGAGAACTGACTGCTGTTCTTAAAGGAATGAAAGATGTAGCACCGGAAGAAAGACCGAAAGTAGGTCAGATGGTTAATGAGACACGTGCAGCCATCGAAGAGATTCTGGAAGAAAGCAAGCAGAAAATGGAGCGTGCGATCCGCGAAGAAAAGATGAAACAGGAAGTTATCGACGTTACACTGCCGGCTAAGAAGAACATGGTAGGACACCGTCATCCGAATACGATCGCACTGGAAGAAGTAGAACGTATTTTCATCGGTATGGGATACGAAGTAGTAGAAGGACCGGAAGTAGAATACGATCTGTATAACTTTGAGAAACTGAATATTCCGGCAGATCATCCGGCAAAGGATGAGCAGGATACTTTCTATATCAATGATGATATTGTGCTGAGAACACAGACATCACCGGTACAGGCCCGTGTAATGGAACAGGGCAAGCTGCCAATCCGTATGATCGCACCTGGACGAGTATTCCGTTCAGATGAAGTGGATGCAACACATTCACCATCCTTCCATCAGATCGAAGGACTGGTTATCGATAAGAACATTTCATTCGCAGACCTGAAAGGAACACTGGAAGTATTTGCAAAGGAACTGTTCGGTGAAGATACCAAGACAAAGTTCCGCCCACATCATTTCCCATTCACAGAGCCAAGCGCTGAGGTAGATGTAAGCTGCTTCAAGTGCGGCGGTAAGGGATGCCGTTTCTGTAAAGGATCCGGATGGATCGAGATTCTGGGATGCGGAATGGTACATCCACACGTACTCGAAATGTGCGGAATTGATCCGGAAGAATACACAGGATTCGCATTTGGTGTAGGACTGGAAAGAATCGCACTTCTGAAATACGAAATCGACGACATGAGATTACTGTACGAAAACGATATCAGATTCTTGAAACAGTTCTAGTGAGCACACAACAGAAGGAAGCACGAATAAGTGTTACATTGAAAGGAGATTATAATGGATACTTCATTATCATGGATAAAAGCATATGTGCCGGATCTGGATGTGACAGCGCAGGAATATACCGATGCGATGACACTTTCCGGTACAAAAGTAGAAGGATTTGAAAAAATGGATGCAGATCTGGACCGCATCGTAGTAGGTCAGATCGACAAGATTGAGAAGCATCCGGATGCAGATAAACTGATCATTTGTCAGGTAAATATCGGAACTGAGACGATTCAGATCGTTACAGGTGCTCCGAATGTAAAAGAAGGAGACAAAGTGCCGGTTGTTCTGGACGGCGGACGTGTAGCCGGAGGTCACGAGCCTGGACAGCGCGTTGCCGGCGGCATCAAGATTAAGAAAGGCAAGCTTCGCGGTGTGCCGAGTAACGGTATGATGTGTTCCATCGAAGAATTGGGATCTAACCGTGATATGTACCCGGAGGCACCAGAATACGGTATCTACATTTTCCAGAAAGATGTAGAAGTAGGAAGCAGTGCGATCAGCGCGCTGGGACTGGATGATGTGGTATTTGAATATGAGATTACATCCAACCGTGTAGACTGCTACAGCGTGATCGGTATTGCAAGAGAAGCAGCAGCTACATTCCGCAAGGAATTCCATCCGCCGGTTGTAACACCGACTGGCAATGACGAGGATGTCAATGACTATGTAAAGGTTACAGTCAAGGATCAGGAACTCTGCCCGAGATATACAGCAAGAGTTGTAAAAAATATTAAGATCGGACCGTCACCGGAGTGGATGCAGAGAAGACTGGCATCTGTTGGAATCCGCCCGATTAACAATCTGGTAGATATTACCAACTATGTAATGGAAGAATATGGACAGCCGATGCATGCGTATGATCTGGATACGATCGCAGGCCGCGAGATCGTAGTGCGCCGTGCAGAAGATGGTGAGAAATTCGTAACTCTGGATGGACAGGAAAGAGAGATGGACAGCTCTGTACTGATGATCTGTGATGGCGAAAAATCGATCGGTGTAGCAGGTATCATGGGTGGCGAGAACTCTATGATTACAGATAATGTTAAGACAATGCTGTTCGAAGCTGCATGCTTCAACGGAACCAACATCCGTAAATCAGCTAAGAAGATCGGACTTCGTACCGATGCATCCGGAAAATTCGAGAAAGGTCTGGATCCGGAAAATGCACAGGCAGCCATCGACCGCGCATGCCAGTTAGTAGAAGAAATGGGTGCCGGAGAAGTTGTAGGCGGAATGGTAGACGTCTATGCGGAGAAGAGAGAGCCGTCAAGAGTTACATTTGACGCAGAGAAGATCAATGCACTTCTCGGAACAGATCTGACGAAAGAACAGATGCTTGGCTATCTGAAGTTAGTAGAACTGGAATATGATGAGACTACGAATGAGATCGTAGCTCCGACCTTCCGTCAGGATATCCACCGTCTGGCAGACGTGGCAGAGGAAGTGGCAAGATTCTTCGGATATGACAATATTCCGACCACACTTCCAAGCGGAGAAGCTACGACAGGTAAACTGTCTTACAAGCTGCGTATTGAAGAGGTGGCAAGAAATATCGCAGAATTCTGCGGATTCAGCCAGGGTATGTCATACTCCTTCGAGAGCCCGAAGGTATTTGATAAATTATTACTGCCGGAGGATTCCAAGCTTCGTCAGGCAATTGAGATCCGTAACCCGCTGGGTGAGGATTACAGCGTGATGAGAACGACATCCCTGAACGGTATGCTGACATCACTTGCTACCAACTACAACCGTAGAAATAAAAATGTAAAATTATACGAACTTGGAAATGTATATCTGCCAAAGGCACTTCCATTGACAGAACTTCCGGATGAGCGTATGCAGTTCACTCTGGGTATGTACGGAGAAGGCGATTTCTTCAGCATGAAGGGTGTCGTAGAAGAGTTCTTTGACAAGATCGGACTGCGAGGGAAAGAGACTTACGATCCAAACGCAGGCAAGACATTCCTGCATCCGGGACGTCAGGCTAATATCATTTACGATGGAACCGTAGTCGGATATCTGGGAGAAGTACATCCGGACGTTGCAGATATCTACGGAATCGGAGAGAGAGCATACATCGCAGTAATTGATATGCCGGAGATCGTAGCGCGTGCTACATTTGACCGTAAGTACGAGGGAATTGCCAAGTTCCCGGCTGTAAACCGTGACCTTAGTATGGTAGTGCCGAAGAACATCATGGTAGGACAGATTGAAGAAGTAATTGAGAAAAATGGCGGAGCTCATCTGGAGAGCTACTCACTGTTTGACCTGTACGAAGGAGCTCAGATCAAACCGGGATTCAAGTCTGTAGCTTACTCTATTACATTCCGTGCAAAAGACAGAACACTGGAAGAGTCAGATATATCTAAAGCAATGGATAAGATTCTTGCTGGTCTGGAAGCAATGGGAATTGAGCTTCGTAAATAGAACGGAGAGATAAGATAATATGAAACGACAGGATTTTTATTTTGATTTGCCGGAAGAATTGATCGCACAGGATCCGCTGGAGGACCGCTCCAGCTCCAGGCTCCTGGTGTTAGATAAAGAGACTGGCGAGACCTCTCATCACATTTTTAAAGAAATCGTGGATTATCTGAACCCGGGAGACTGTCTGGTGATCAATGACACCAAGGTAATTCCGGCCAGACTGATCGGTGCCCGTGAGGGAACCGGAGCCAAGATTGAAGTGCTTCTGCTGAAGCGTAAAGAGAACAATGTGTGGGAGACGCTGGTAAAACCTGGCAAGAAAGCAAGACCAGGCACACGGATCGTGTTCGGCGAAGGTCTGCTGGTTGGTGAAGTCATCGATGTCGTAGAGGAAGGCAACCGCCTGATCAAGTTTGAGTACGAAGGAATCTTTGAGGAGATTCTGGATCAGCTCGGACAGATGCCATTACCGCCGTATATCACGCATCAGCTTGAGGACAAGAATCGTTACCAGACCGTATATGCCAAGCATACCGGATCTGCGGCTGCACCGACAGCGGGACTGCATTTTACACCGGAACTGCTGAAGCAGATCGAGGAAAAAGGTATAGATATTGCCAGAGTTACACTGCATGTAGGACTTGGAACCTTCCGCCCGGTTAAGGTAGATGACATTCTGGAGCATCACATGCATTCAGAATTTTACCATATTGATGCCGAAGCGGCTGAGAAGATTAACCGTGCCAAGGACAATGGCGGACGCGTGATCTGCGTGGGAACCACAAGCTGCAGAACCGTAGAGTCAGCAGCAGATGAGAACGGACGCCTCAGAGAATGCAGCGGATGGACAGAGATCTTCATTTATCCGGGATACAAGTTCAAGATTCTGGATGCACTGATCACGAATTTCCATCTGCCGGAGTCTACACTGATCATGCTGGTATCCGCACTGGCAGGCAGAGAGCATGTGCTGAATGCATATCAGGAAGCAATCCAGAAGAGATATCGATTCTTCTCCTTTGGGGATGCGATGTTTATAAAGTAGAATATAAACAGAAAAGGATCTGTTGCTTTACGATTGAGAAATCGTGAAGTGGCAGATTTTTTTGTATTGCGATGAGTAAAAGTTTGAGTTGGATCAGGACCTTGACAATCGCATACAATCTTGGAATGTGTTTTTTGATACTTACGAAGATTATTTTTTGATGATGATTTATGTTTTGGGAATTTGTCTGCCAGAAAATATTCATGGGCAGAAAATATATAATTCATGGTCAATATTTCGAAGCGATGATAAAATTATGTTATAATTTGTAACAAAAAATCTCCTTTTATTGTATTATTATATCAGAATGGCAAGCAGTATACATTTGTATGGAGGGAGAATATTGATAAATATCGCAATAGTGGATAATGAGAAAAGCGTCTTGGAAAATATCCGTGGAATTTTGTTAAATCTGTCGGGGGAATTCAAAGATGTACATATAGACACGTATGAGAAAGCGGAGGATTTCCTAGTGGCATTTGAAACAATCAGATACCAGATTTTGATTTCTGATGTGGATATGCCGGAGATAAACGGTATTGAAATGGGCAAAAAAGCGCGCGATCGTGATCCGAATATTTATATTATTTTTCTTACGGCTTATGTGGAATATGCAATTGAAAGCTATCGTATGGAAGCATACCAGTATATTCTAAAAGAGGATGTTGAAGAAAGACTGCCGGAAATAATGGAGAGACTGATTGAGATTGTGCGGAATCATTCGATAAAGTATTGCTATATAGGTTCGGAGACACAGAGAGTGAAAATGTGTCAGGATGATATTATCTATATACAAAAAGCGAAAGGAACAAAGTATACGAGCTTTTTTACCGTGAAAGGTGAAGTACGTGAACGAATCAGTATTGAGAATGTTTTGGAAAAATTAATGAGTGATGAATTTGTAATAGTCGATAGGAGCAGTGTGGTTAATTTAAGGCATATTATGAAAGTCAGGGATAATGTGATTTATCTGAGCAATGGAGATGCTGTTGAAGCAAGTCATGCAAGGATCAAAAAAGTAAAAGAAAATATTCGGAAATACTGGGAGGAGCGATAGCTGTGGGGAGTGTATGTTTTATCCTGTTGTTCGTAGTTTCTTTGGTGGAAGTTATAACAGGCTATTATTTGATGTTATATACCATTTTTGACAGAAAAAAGATGAACAGATGTTATAAAGGTATTCTAGTAGTGAGTTCTCTGTTTATTTCTGTTTTACTGACTGCAAACAGGCGTTTATGGTTCTTTTCGAGAACTATGTTCCTGGTGGAGGTCATTTTATTTTGTCTTGTTATATTTGTCATAAGGAAAAAAGGATATTTGTTTATATTCAGCTATGTTTGGCTGTATTATGGAGTGCTTACATTGTTGGATTTCATAATAGCTTTTTTTAGTATGACATTGTTGGGAGAGAAGTTTTTGCCAAGAGTTTTTTTGAATGCAGTATCTTTGGAACAAATTGTTATCTTTACATTATCACGAATAATTCTTATATGGTTAGCGATATTGATCATAAAATATAAGTGGAAGATTAATGAAGAGTATACAGGATATTTTGTGTTGATTGACATGATTATATCTCTTTTGATACTTAGGTATCAGAAAAAACTGGTTGAAATGGCTATAGGAGAAATATCCATGAACGGGTTGGATAGTGGCTTTTCGCTCCTTGTTGTATTGGCGATTATTACAATAATCGTGCTCATCTTCCTGAAAAATCGCCTTATGGCAAAAGACCAGAAGATACTGGAATTACATGATAGTATTTTGGAACAAAGATACCAAGCTTTGTTAGAGAGTACAGAAAATAGCTGGCGTGCAGTACATGATATAAGACATCACCTGCTGGGGCTGCGTATGATGGTTCGAAAGGGGGAATGGCAGCGAATAGAAGATTATTTGAATGAACTTGATCAGGAATATCTTGAGGTGAAAGGTGTAGTATGGACCGGAAATTACTTTCTTGATTTTATATTGACACAGAAGAAACAAAAAGCGGAAGAAAAAGGAATACGTTTTGATATAGAAACGGAGATGGTGACGATCGGTGGTCTGACAGAAGCAGAACAAAGCATACTGTTTGGAAATCTGATTGATCATGCGATTGAGAACTGTGAAGAAGCAGATGAACAAGGCAACTGGATACGTGTTGAAATAAAAAAGCGGATGGATATGACTTTAATAAAAATCAGTAATAATGTTGTGAAACGACCGTTATTTTTGAAAAAAAGACTAATCAGCGGTGCGGCAAATTCGTCTGTGCATGGATATGGAATGAAAAGCGTAGAACGAATCGTGGATCGTCATGACGGGGAACTGGTTCAGGAGACCTTAGAAGATCGATATTGTGTAATGGTCAGTTTTTTTGATAATATATGAAGGAGGGAGAAAATGAAGGAGCAAGAAATGATGAACTATGGCGGTGATATTTTAAAAGAACTACAGGAATATAATATGCTAATGGATGAAGCGGAACAAGTAGTTGTGTATGCTACACAGTCAGGCAATTGTTCGGGATTTTTGACAATCATATGTTGTTAGGGAATGAGCGGAATGAGAAACATTCCGCTTTTGTTATATAAAACGCTTAATATGGAATTAAGAGGATAAGAAAAGAAATGAGAAAAAATATAGAGAAAGAAGAAATATTGTTTGATGAATTTTATAGATTTTTTTTAAGAAAAACAATGGATCAATTAAATGAGAAAATAGAGTGTTATAGAGAATATACATCTGATCGGGTAATTGAAAGATTTAGACAATATGCCAAGATGTGTTTACAGGGAATCGCGGTTAGGACTTTGATTGTCGAAATGCATATATGTAAAGAAAAAGGTTTGTTAGGAAATGGAAATGCAGAAGAACAATATAAAGTGTTTTGTAAAGCTATAGTAGGAAAAGCAGAATTCATCACATATATGAAAAAGAAGTATCCAGTGTTATTTGAATGTATAGAAGCTAGATTAGAAATGGCAAGAGATTGTTACATAGAAATAATTATGCATTTTAAGAAAGACATCCTTCAGCTTCAAAAGGCAATAAAGGATGATACTGTGTGGCGTATAGAAGATATCTGCAGTAGTGACTCAGATTTTCACAATTGCGGAAAGCAAGTATTTGTAATTGAATTAGATAATGGAAAGAAAATAATATACAAACCCCATTCTATGGAAAATGAAATGGAATATATGACTTTATTACGGTGGATTTCAGAAGGTATCGGAATAGAACAATATCAATATTCAATTATAAGTCGTGAAAACTATAGCTGGTGTGAAGTAGTTTCTTATGAAAATTGCGTGCAGGAATGGGAGTTACAACAATATTATAAAAGATTAGGAATACAGTTATTTTTAGTATACTTATTAGGAACAAAAGATCTTCATTCTGAAAATTTGATAGCTCATGGAGAATATCCTGTTTTTGTGGATTTAGAAACATTGGTAAATATCCAATACAATCAAAAGCGTGAAACGGCTTTTCAAGAGATTTGCTATCAATTGTCAAATTCAGTGTTGTATACAGGAATATTGCCATTTTATCATTTTAATCAAAAAGGAAAAGGAATTAATGCCAGTGGAATTAATGGTACGGAGAATCAAAAATATCCAATACAAGTACCTGTGGTTATGGATCCATATACTTCAGATATGAAGATTGGTTATATACATCCCCGCAGCAAACGAACACACAACTTAGCTTTATTAAGAGGAGAATTTGTTGCACCGATACAGTATATAGAAAATATGAAAGAAGGATTTAGTCTTGCATATAAGTATGCTTTAAGAAAAAAGAACGAGTTTGCAAAAAAAATGCAAAAACTTAAATATTTGCAGAGTCGATATTTACTTCAAGATACACAGAGATATAGCATGTTGGTGTCAGCTTCGTATCATCCAAGCTTATTGCTGAATAGAAGCAAAAGAGAGAAATTTTTAAGTCAAATCAAAAACGGAAGAAATTGTGAACGAAAAGAAATTCTCAAAGTGGAAGAAAAAGCGTTATGGAGAGGTGATATTCCATATTTTAGTTATTTATTAAATGATACAGCATTAGTTTCAGCAGATGGAGAGAGAATAGAAAATTACTTTGAAAAAACTCCATTAGATCTTGTCTATGAGAAACTGGATAAGTTAGGTGAGGCGGATTTAGAAAAACAATGTGAATTTATCCAATATTCAATGAGATTAACGGTGGAGAACAGAGGGAATGTAGAAAATAGTTATTACGAGGTGGATTGTATCAAAAATCATGACGTAAAGAATCAAAAATATATACAGAAAATAATTGAAGAATTATCCAAGAGGCTTCAGGGTTACGCGGTGTGGAATGATAAACATACAGAGGTTAGCTGGTTTACAGTACAAATGTTTTCATTTGGTAAACCGACATGGGACATTCAACCGATGAATATGTATCTGTATGATGGATTGTCTGGAATGCTTCTAATTATGTATGAGATGCAAAAGAAAAATAAACAGAAATTTTATGAGTATTATGACACGCTTCGAAACATGTTGTGGAAATATACTGACTATATGTATGAGAATCTCGGTAGCGGGAATGTAAGAAATACAGGATTATATGATGGCGAAGGCTCAGTATTGTATACGTATTGTCTTTTGTGCAAACGAGGGGAAAGAGAATATCTATGGTATGCAAAAAAACATGCTATGGTTGTGAGAAAAATGCTAAAATATGATCAAAAATGTGACTTATTAAACGGAAATGCAGGAGGAGCACTGGCATTAATAAACTTATATGAGTTGACTGGTGATCATATATATCTGTCATATGCAGAAGAAGCAGTTGTGTTATTAGAGGATAATGCAATAGAGATGGAACAAGGAATAGGATGGATTGTAGAAAGTGAATATCCACCTTTTACAGGTATGGCACATGGGAATAGTGGATTTATATTGCCGGTCGCCTCACTATTGCAGTATACAGGAAAAGAAAAATATAATCTTTTATGCCACAAAATATTAAATTATGAAAATTCATTATATGATGAAAGATTAGGAAATTGGCGTGATGTACGAGGTGGTACAATGGAGAATACAATTGATTCAGTGTCATGGTGCCATGGAGCTGGTGGAATTCTTTTATCTAGGGTATATTGCTATGAAAAAATACAAAACGAAGAGATAAGAAAAATACTGGAAAGAGATATTGTTCGATCATATCAGAAGCTGCGGGGATATGGAAGACGTGAAAGCTGGATTCTTTGTCATGGAATTTGCGGTAATACATGGATTTTGAAAAGAACTCGAAAAATTGTAGAGCAGATTGTCGGAAAAGAAGAAGTTATAGATATAACTGAAAGGCGAGAAAAAATATCACTTTTACCACAGGAAAGTTTGAATCCTGGATTAATGAATGGGTATGGAGGTATTTTATTGTATTTACTAGTAAACGAATAAAGAGAATGATTTGTTTATGGTCACAAACTAAATTACTGAAGGTCAAAGCATTTGTATTTCAATGAATATCTGGTATCTAATGATAGTGGAGGAATCACTTATATTGATGGAAGTGAGAAGAATTAATAAAGGGCTAAATAGAAACTGTTCATGGACAAACGGTTGAGAAATAAAAAGAGTTTTCGTATGATCGAGATATATTTAGATACTTAAATGAATAATAATTGAGGAAAGGGAGGAAAATTGAATGAAACGAATGATAAGCGGAATAGTGGCATGGTTGTTAGTGTTATGTGTGATGTTGGACATGCCAGTAAATGCAAAAGACAATGTGGATGATGATTTGATTAAATTTACTGAGGCGGATGCTGTAGAAGCTGCTGAAATTTTTGTGAAAAATAATTGCATAGACGGAGAAATTGTTGGAATGAATCCAATTAAATTCTATAATATAGAGAATCGACCAATCGGATATATTATAGAAATATATAACGAAAATATATTATATGGATATGTTATTTTTGATTCAACATGTGAAGGACTTATAAGTGAATATAGTATTGGAGAAAATGTTAAATCTCCATATGCAAATGCTTTGGAGGAAAGTGAAATTTCTTCATATGCACTTCGAGAAACAAAAGTATATAAGCTGGATGCACTTACATATGGAATATATGATACAGATAAGGATGATATAGAAACGAATACAGGAGAGAGTATTGAGGCAGAATCTATTATTCCTAGAGAAAGTGCGAGAAGTGGTGCAACACATGAGTGGGATGATATTTTTATAAATAAGGATTCTATAAGCTTATATTATATATTAGAGGCAGCAAATTATACTGATATTTTTTGTGCGTTTACGGAATCATACGTAGAAAATATGACAGGTAAATATGCCTGTGGGGTATCTGCGATGGGAGCTTGTGCAGATTATTTTGGCGTTTGGGATTGGAGTGATTTCGCTGGAGATTATCAAAGATTATGGGATTTATCTGGAACATATGCTATAAAAAATGAGAATGGAATAATATATGGATCAACTTCTTATTACAATATAGGTCCAGCATTTAAAACATTTTGCGCAGAAAATGGGTTAAGTATTAGTGTGAATGCAACATATGCACCAACATATTCTTTTTTTAAAAACTGTATTGATAATGGAGGAATTGGAGTTTTTGGATGCAATATCAACACTACAAGTGGAAATCTTGGACACATTATGGCAATGGAAGGATATTATCAATATATAAGCAAGGAAACGAATACTCGTTTACATTTATTAAAAGTAGCAGATGGATGGGGGACATCACCGAGATATGTGAATTTTGATTTTTCTGATTATACATATGTTGCGGGAGTTTCTTTTGTGGAATAATTGAAGTGCGGAGTAATGGAAAATGAAAAAAGAGTGGAAAGTTACAATTCTTGTGATACTAGTAGAAGTATTGTTTGCTTGGATTTGTTATACAGCACCAGGAACAGGAAGAAGAAATCCACTGCTTTTAGAGGAAAAAGGTGAGATAATAAATGTTGATTTATACAAACAACAAATCACTGTTCAACTAGATGGTTTGAATAATTATTATGATGGATTGAAATTGCAACCATATGATAACAATCCAATAGTTTTGAATTGTAGGTGGATGGAAGATAGTGCATCAGTTTTAAAAGAAATAAAAAATGGCGATGAAGTGATATATATGCATTATGATAATAAGCCGGATAGAGTTGAAAGATTAGAAGTTTTATATGAAGAACAAGCTGTTGTAACAGGAGTTTTTTTGTACCGTAATGAAATTAAAGTAAAACTTAGACCGCATAAATCTATATATGATTTTTATGCAAAAGAGGAGGTGCTATTGGATTGTAAATATATATATCAAGAGAACAATGTTTTAAATTCTTTGGAGGTGTCAGATGAAATTAGATTTACACATTTTTATAACGAACCATATGAAATAAAAACTATAGAACGGGAGGAGTGATATTTGTGAAAAAAATTATAAGAATGTTAATTTGTGTACAATTATTGTTAGTATTAATAGCACAGACGGTTTTTGCTCAAGATACTGGAAAAGGAGCAGATATACAAAGTAAAAAGAATTATTTGATTGAAAAAGGATATGATGAAGAAATATTATCTTATTTATCAGATGACAATATAAATTCTGTATATCACAAATTAAAATATGATTTTCATGGAAAAGCAAAAGTATCTGCGCAGATTAATCGTTCAGGTGAAATGATAAGCAATTATGCAACAAGAGCTGCTATAAATAAAACACAATTAGAAATAAAAAGCATTGTTAATAATTATATGTATGACTCAGGAGAAATATTGGGATGTGAATTGATTCTCTCTTATGAATGGTTAGTAACTCCAACAACTAATGGAAAAGATGCAATTACTGTAAATTGGGATCCTACATATTTTTCTCTTGCAGAAATGGGAGGGTTTAATGGTTCTTCTTCTATAATTAATTCGGCAACAGAGAATGAAGAATTTTTCAATTTTGGAATGACAGTTAATGCTTTAAATACTGGAGGAGCCGGATGGAATATTGATGTTTTTAAATCGGATACAGAAAAAACACTACAAACGAATCCGAAAGGTCAGATGACACTTTTCTTTGAACCAAATTATTCATTTAACGCTTCTGATGATGTGGTAATGCGATTTACTACAATGTATTATCAAAATAAAGCAACAGATGATTCGTTGATTAATTTTTCTACGAATGGAACTGGAGTGCAGGCTGTAGGAACATCAACAGACACTATGAGAAATATTGTACAATATATTTCTAACATGGTTGATGTGACTGGCTAAAATGCATAATTTAAGTAGTTACTGACTGAAAGCTGTTAAAAAACTGACCTGCCGCATCTTTTTACAAATGCGGCAGGTCTTTTGTCGTTCGGTTCATAATCGTAATAACGAATGCATATGTCCCTTACAGAAAGTATATTACATATCAATCAGAAACGAGCTCGGTCCTATTCAGAACTATTTAGCGATTATGGTCGACCTGATCCATGTACTGGATAAGGCGCATTACCTGACTGGTATAGCCCCATTCATTGTCATAGAAACAGATCACCTTGAAAAAGTGGGAATTCACCTGAATGCCCTGTCGTGCGTCGAAGATGGAAGCATGAGAATCTCCGATGAAATCAGAAGATACTACTTCATCATCCACATAATCCAGAATACCGGACAAATATGTCATAGAGGCTTCCTGAACTTTTTTGCAGATTTCTTCGTAAGATGCCGATTTCTTCAAAGCTACGTTTAAGTCAACAACAGATACATCTGAAGTAGGTACGCGATAAGAGATGCCACTCATTTTGTCCTTCAATGAAGGAATTACGAGGGAGATCGCTTTAGCTGCTCCGGTGGTAGATGGGATTAGATTGCCAAATGCAGAACGGCCGGTTCTCCAGTCCTTCTGAGAACGGCTGTCAACAACCTTCTGCTTAGCAGTAGCTGCGTGGATCGTGGACATGAGTCCGTATTCAATACCGTAATTGTCTTCTAGAATCTTGCAGATCGGTGCCAGACAGTTCGTCGTGCAGGATGCGTTAGAAACTACGGGCATATCACTGTTGTATTCGGTATGGTTTACACCCATGATAAAAGTAGGTGTCTCTTCATCTTTTGCAGGAGCAGATATAATAACCTTTTTAGCCCCGCCTTGCAGATGATCCATAGCTTTCTGCGTTGTGCAGTAGGCACCGGTTGCATCAATGATATATTCAGCACCACAGCTGTCCCATGGGATCAGAGAAGCGTCCGATTCAGAGAACACAGGAATCTTCTGACCATTGATGATCAGACCCTGCTCATATGTGTCAAGCTCCCCCTGGAAACGTCCGAATGTTGAATCATAGCGGACCATATATTTCATGTAGTCCAGATCAGCATTACGCACGTTGATCCCACAAAGTTTAAAAGTATCTGGTTGACTGATGGCAATACGGAGAGCGACGCGTCCGATGCGTCCAAATCCGTTGATGCCAATTGAAATTGCCATTTTACAATTACCTCCTATAAGTCATATTAAATGCATAGAGCACCCGCAGATATCCTGGGTGCGGTTATTCTGACCGAGCAATGTAACTGGCTTTTTCTGATTTGATGTAATTTACTGTCAGTGTAACATAGAATAATGAAAAATACTATATATAGAAGAGTAATTAAAATATTAACGAAAATACATACAAGATAGCTGACTGATTGAAAACTTTGTGAAGAAATGTTATGATTTTAAGCAGAAATAATACATATGGGAGGCTGTTATGAGAGAGGAACGTTTTAAGATGGAGCGCCCGGGTTTGGTAGAAGAAGGACAGGAAGTTGTGATTAGCGAACGAAGTCCGAGCACCGGGAGATATACTTATCTGGTAGAACCATCCATTGCCATGTCGGGAATATACCGCACAGCGGAGCGGATCCGGGACAGGAAAGGCGTGATCAGGAAGATTGAGGAGACTGACCGGGGATTTTATCTGATTGTGGAGATAGAGCAGTAATAAGAGAGCTTTTGCAGGGAGAATATACTTGCGAAAGTTCTCTTTTTTTACTTTACAGGAAATTGCTTTCCTGTAAAGTAAAAAACGCTCCGCGAGGATGCGCACTGCGGCGGATGAGGTAGATGTCGCAAGCGACCGCCGCAGGCGCGAGAATGTGCCAAGGCACATTCTTTGTTCTATTTATGGTTTGACAAAAAATGCACAAGTTAATTGATAATAATTCAAACAAACTATAAATAGCAACGAAAAAATAGAAAATTAATGAGAAAAATTATAGATATTAGACAATTTGTGTGCTAATATAATAAATAACTTGTGTGAAAATCGATAAATTCAAATGGAGGTAAAGCTATGCTTTCAAAAAAATCTGCAGTTCCGTTTAGAGGAACGAAGGAGCAGGAAGAAGAACTGCTTAAGGTGATCGAAGAATTGAAAGATGAAAAAGGCGCTTTGATGCCGATCATGCAGAGAGCGCAGGACATCTATGGATATCTGCCGATCGAGGTCCAGAAGATTATCTCAGACCAGACGGGAATCCCGTTAGAGAAGATTTATGGAGTGGCAACATTTTATGCACAGTTTAATCTGAGTCCGAAGGGACGATATCAGATATCTGTCTGTCTTGGCACGGCATGCTATGTAAAGGGATCCGGCGATATTTATAACAAGCTGATGGAAAAGCTTGGTATCGTGGGCGGAGAGTGTACGCCGGATGGAAGATTTTCGCTGGATGCGTGCCGTTGTATCGGGGCCTGTGGGCTGGCGCCGGTCATGACGATCAATGAAGAAGTATACGGACGCCTGAAGGTGGAGGATATAGATGATATCCTTGCGAAATACGAGTAGTGGTTAACTTGATTAGAAGTGGAGGGACAGAATGAAATCTCTGGAAGAATTACGGGTAATTAGAGAGCGTATGCAGGGAACAGTGGCATACCGCTCAGAACACGAATCTCTGGAAGAGGCTGTAGCTTCTGAGCACGGCAAGTACCGCACTCATGTGCTGGTATGCGGAGGAACAGGATGTACATCATCCGGCAGCCAGAAGATCAGAGAACGTCTGGATGAAGAGATTCGGAAGAACGGACTGGAAGAGGAAGTATGTGTGATCAAGACAGGCTGTTTTGGCCTGTGTGCGCTGGGACCGATTATGATCGTGTATCCGGAGGGCGCGTTTTATTCTATGATTAAGGAAGAAGACATTCCTGAGATTGTAGAAGAGCATTTGGCAAAGGGCAATGTAGTGAAGAGACTGCTTTATGATGAGACGGTGAAGGGAGAAGATGTACTTCCGCTGCAGGAGACGAATTTCTATAAGAAGCAGCACCGTGTGGCACTGCGTAACTGTGGCGTGATCAGTCCGGAGAATATTGACGAATACATAGGTACAAGAGGATATGAGGCGTTAGGTAAGGTGCTGACCGAGATGACACCTGCAGAAGTTATTCAGGTGATGCTTGACAGCGGACTCAGAGGAAGAGGCGGTGCAGGTTTCCCAACCGGTATGAAATGGAAATTCGCGGCAGCGAATGAAGCAGATCAGAAATACGTCTGTTGTAACGCCGATGAGGGTGACCCGGGTGCATTTATGGATAGATCCGTACTGGAAGGTGATCCGCACGTTGTACTGGAAGCCATGGCGATCGCAGGCTATGCCATTGGGGCGTCACAGGGATATATCTACGTGCGTGCAGAGTATCCAATCGCAGTAGAACGTCTGAATATTGCGATTAAGCAGGCAAGAGAATACGGACTGCTTGGCGAAGATATATTTGGATCAGGATTTGATTTTGATATTGAGCTTCGTCTGGGAGCAGGAGCATTTGTCTGCGGAGAAGAGACCGCACTGATGACTTCGATCGAGGGTAACCGAGGAGAACCGAGACCGCGTCCGCCATTCCCAGCATTAAAGGGACTGTTCCAGAAGCCGACAATTCTGAATAACGTAGAGACGCTGGCGAATATCCCACAGATTATCCTGAACGGACCGGAATGGTTTGCATCGATGGGAACAGAGAAGTCCAAAGGAACCAAGGTATTTGCTCTGGGAGGCAAGGTCAATAATACCGGTCTGGTAGAGATTCCGATGGGAACGACTCTGCGGGAGATTGTAGAAGAGATCGGCGGAGGCATTCCGAAGGGCAAGAAGTTCAAGGCTGCGCAGACCGGAGGTCCGTCCGGCGGATGTATTCCGACAGAGAATTTTGATGTACCGATCGACTATGATAACCTGATCGCGATTGGTTCCATGATGGGTTCCGGTGGTCTGATTGTTATGGATGAAGATACCTGTATGGTAGATATTGCCAAATTCTTCCTGGAATTTACTGTGGATGAATCCTGTGGCAAATGTGCACCGTGCCGTATTGGTACCAGACGTATGCTGGAGATCTTAGAGAAGATCACCAAGGGACAGGGAACGATGGAAGATCTGGACCGTCTGGAAGAACTGGCAGCGCATCTGAAGTCGAATTCACTGTGTGCGCTTGGTCAGACAGCACCGAATCCGGTACTCTCCACCTTGCGTTATTTTAAAGATGAATACATTGCCCATATTGTGGATAAGAAATGTCCGGCAGGTGTCTGTAAGGATCTGCTGCAGTACAAGATCAATGCGGACAAATGTAAGGGTTGTACGCTTTGTGCACGTATCTGTCCGAATGGTGCGATCAGCGGTAAAGTAAAAGAACCACATGCGATCAATCCGGAGAAATGTTTGAAATGTGGTGCATGTATGGAAAAATGTCGCTTCGGTGCGATTTATAAGGAATAAGGGAGGATAGAGAATATGGAAACGGTTAATCTTACAATCAATGGACTGAAAGTATCTGCACCGGCCGGCTCTACGATCCTTGAGGCAGCACATGCAGCCGGAATCAGAATTCCTACTCTCTGCTATTTGAAGGAGATCAATGAGATCGGTGCATGTCGTATGTGTGTAGTAGAAGTAAAAGGAGCCCGTAATCTGGTAGCTGCCTGTGTACATCCGGTCAGTGAAGGGATGGAAGTGTATACGAATACACCGAAGCTGATTTCATCCAGAAAGAAGACATTACAGCTTCTGCTGTCGAATCACGATAAGAAATGTCTGTCCTGTGTGCGCAGCGGTAACTGTGAATTACAGCAGCTCTGCAGGGAATATGGCGTGGATGATGAGAATTATTTTGCAGGTGAGAGTAATCACTATGAGTTGGATGATTCCGCAGCGCATATGATCCGTGACAATAACAAATGTATCTTGTGCCGCAGATGCGTGGCTGTCTGTGAGAAAGTTCAGGGAGTCGGCGTGATCGGAACCAATAACCGTGGATTTGCGACCTTTATCGGTTCTGCATTTGACATGGGACTTGGAGAGACCAGTTGTGTATCCTGTGGACAGTGTATCGCAGTCTGTCCGACCGGTGCATTATATGAAAAAGATTATACAGATAAGATTATAGAAGCAATCGCTGATCCGGAGAAATACGTGGTCGTTCAGACTGCACCATCTGTCAGAGCCGCGCTTGGCGAAGAATTCGGTTATCCGATGGGAACGGATGTGGAAGGCAAGATGGTAGCAGCGCTCAGAAGAATCGGATTTGACCGTGTATTTGATACGGACTGGGCAGCAGACCTGACGATTATGGAAGAGGCACATGAGCTTCTGGATCGTGTACAGAATGGTGGAAAGCTTCCGCTGATCACATCCTGCTCGCCTGGATGGATCAAATACTGCGAGCACTATTTCCCGGATATGACAGAGAATCTGTCCAGCTGCAAATCGCCGCAGCAGATGTTTGGGGCGATGGTGAAGACTTACTTTGCCGAGAAGCAGGGTATCGATCCGAAGAATATCGTATCGGTCAGCGTGATGCCATGTACGGCCAAGAAGTTCGAGATCGGAAGAGATCATCAGAATGCAGCCGGAGTACCGGATGTGGATATTGCCATCACTACCAGGGAACTGGCACGACTGATCCGTCGTTGTGGTATAGAATTTACTGCACTTCCGGAGGAAGGCTTTGATGATCCGATGGGTGAGTCTACGGGAGCGGCAGTAATCTTTGGAGCGACCGGCGGTGTTATGGAAGCAGCTCTTCGTACTGCGGTGGAGACATTGACGGGAGAAGAACTTGCTAATCTGGAATTTACAGATGTGCGTGGCACAAAGGGCATCAAAGAGGCTGAATATCAGGTGGCAGGCATGGATATTCGTGTGGCAGTTGCTTCGGGACTTGGCAATGCAAGAGAACTTCTGGAGCAGGTGAAATCTGGTGAGAAACAGTATCACTTTATCGAGATCATGGGATGTCCGGGCGGATGTGTCAACGGAGGCGGTCAGCCGCAGGTATCCGGTGATGTGCGTAATTTCACTGATGTACGTAGTATTCGTGCAAGCGTACTGTATCGCAATGATCAGGCGAAGGTAATCCGTAAATCGCATGAGAATCCGGCAATCAAGAAACTGTATGAAGAGTATCTGGGAGAACCGGGAAGCAAGAAAGCACATGAGACATTGCATACAACCTATGTAAAACGCACAGTTAATTAAGGATAGCCCATAATATTTTAGAAGGGTGGAAATGCATTGCATTTCTGCCCTTTCTTCTATACAATAAAAGCAGAATATCTTTGATGTCTGACATCAATGAGGGAGGCTGTAATGGGAAACTATCAATATTATTTATTCGATCTGGATGGTACGCTGACGGATTCAGGAGAAGGAATTATGAATTCAATCCGTCATGCTTTGCATAAATTTGGAATTACAGAGTATGAGGAAACGACATTGCGTAAGTTTATCGGACCACCGCTTGCAGAGTGCTTTCAGAAGTATTTTGATCTGTCACCGGAGGAAGCACGCAAGGGAATCGATTATTACCGGGAATATTATACTGACGGGGGAATGTTTGAAAATGAGGTCTATCATGGCGTAAAAGAGCTGTTAGAGGGCTTGAATGCGAAAGGAAAGACATTGATTGTTGCTACGTCAAAGCCTGAGTTATTTGCGGAGCAGATTCTGGAACATTTTGATCTGGCGAAGTATTTTGCCTGTATTGCCGGAGCGTCTATGGACGAGACCAGAGTGCATAAAGATGATGTGATTGCTTATGCATTGCAGAAGTATAAAGGAATTGATCATAAAAAAGCGGTGATGATCGGCGATCGTTCGCATGATATTATGGGCGGTAAAGCGAATGGCATGGATACGATCGGAGTGCTTTATGGATTTGGAAACCGGGAAGAATTAGAAGAAGCCGGAGCTGATATTATTGTGGAGACACCAGAAGAAATATTGAGATATTAAGGTATGTGAGGAGGGCTTTGCATGAAGGTCATTGATTTTAAGGATGCCAAATGCAGACATTGTTACAAATGTGTCCGTTATTGTGAGGTAAAGGCAATTTCAGTACAGAATGAACAGGCGCATATTATGGAGGATCACTGTATTCACTGTGGACAGTGCCTGGAAGTCTGTCCGCAGAATGCCAAGACATTTGCCAGCGATATGGAACGGGTGAAGGGATATCTTCAGAGAGGTGTGCGTACGGTGCTTTCACTTGCACCGTCATATCTCAGTGTACTTGACTTTGATCAGCCCGGACAGGTGGTAGATGCACTTATGAGGCTTGGGTTTGATGAAGTGCGGGAAACAGCAGAAGGTGCAGCATTAGTCACAGAAGAGTATCAAAAGCTACTTAAAAGTGGACAGATGACGAACATCATCTCTACTTGTTGTCCAAGTATTAATGATTTGATCGAGAAATATTATCCATCATTAGTCCCGATGATGGCTCCTGTTGTATCTCCGATGATTGCACATGGACGTCTGATTAAGCAGATGTATGGACCAGATGTGAAAGTCGTCTTTCTGGGACCTTGTATTGCTAAAAAAGCAGAAGCAGTTGGAGATGAGCGGGTAGAGGGAGCAATTAATGCCATTTTGACATTTGAAGAGGTTATTCGTTGGTGGAGAGAAGAAGGTATCAGGGTTAAGGAATGCGAAGACAAGCCGATGGGTAATCCGGATCCGGGGGTGAACCGGTTGTATCCAATAGGCGGAGGTGTGATTACCTCCGTGTTGACAGAAGGACCGGAAGATCATTATGAGAAATTTCATGCAGAGGGAATTAAGACATGTATGGAATTGCTGGATGAACTGACACGTGGAGAGGTAAAAGGCGGATTTTTTGAACTAAATGTATGTAAAGGTGGATGTGTAAAAGGACCGGCTGCTGAGCGGTGGAAGCGTTCTATGCTAAAAGCAAGGCTGGATCTGGAGCATCAGGTGAAATATACGGAAGAAGCTGTGCATATAGAACATGAGCCAATTCTTCTGGATAAGGTATTTGAAGATCGTTACATCCAGGATAATCAGCCAACAGAACGAGAGCTTACAGAAGTGCTTCGCGCCATGGGAAAATATACAAGACAGGATGAACTGAATTGCGGAGCGTGTGGATATGCTACCTGCAGAGCCAAAGCAGAAGCTGTATATCAGGGCAAGGCAGAGATCAGTATGTGTCTGCCACACGCAGTGGCACAGGCTGAATCCATGTCGAATCTGGTGATGGACGCGACACCGAACATGGTCTTGATTGTTGATCGGGATATGCATATAAGGGAATGTAATAAAAGAATGCTGGATAAGCTGGGAATTTCCCGAGAAGAGGCACTGGAGCGATATATTTTTGAATTTATTGAGGTTGAAGATATTGAACAGGTGCTGGAAGATAAAAAATCCATTTTAAGGAAACGAATTCAGTTAGAAACACTTGATGTTATTGCTAAAGAAACGATTGTGTATATAGAGTCGGTGGATTCGGCATTGGTTGTCTATCAGGATGTGAGCAAAGAGGAAAAGGCGAGAGAACAGCACATGAATCTGAAGATGGAGACGATTGATATCGCGCAGAAGGTCATTGATAAGCAGATGATGGTAGCACAGGAAATTGCCGGACTGCTGGGAGAGACTACAGCAGAGACCAAAGTGACGCTTTCTAAGTTGAGAGATTCGATTCTGGATGACGGAGAGGATTAAGATGAGTGTAAGTGTAGATATTTGCTGGAAAAGTTTTAACAAGAATCGTGAAGAATTGTGTGGAGATAAAGTCGAAGTACTGAAAACAGAAGATTCCAGTATTATTATTCTTGCAGATGGTATGGGAAGTGGAGTAAAAGCGAATATTCTTGCAACGCTGACGTCTAAGATTCTGGGAACTATGTTTCGGGAAGGGGCTGCAATTGATGCCTGTGTTGAGACAATTGCCCGTACACTGCCTATCTGTAAAGAACGGGAAGTAGCATATGCAACCTTTAGTATCCTGCAGATTTTTCGAGACGGAGAAGCCTATCTGGTAGAATATGATAATCCAAAATGCGTGTTTATACGCAACAAAGAAATAATAAACTATCCTTACCAGGAACGCGTAATTGAAGGAAAGAAGATTCGTGAGTATCGTTTTCATGTAGAACTCAATGATTGTTTCGTACTGATGAGTGATGGGGCAATCTGGGCCGGCGAAGAAGAAACTATGAACTATAACTGGGAGTGGGATGACATGGCAGCTTATACGCTAAAATGTACGAACGAGACATTGTCGGCAGCAAGACTGGCAGCTATGCTCAGCCAGGTGTGTTACGACCTGTATGGACAGAAGCCGGGAGATGATACAACCGTTGCAGTAACCAGAGTTATCCGCAGACAGGTGGTCAATATCTTCACAGGTCCACCGTCCAGAAAGGAAGATGATGAGCGGGTTGTACATGATTTTATGAAGCAGGAAGGCAAGAAAGTTATTTGTGGCGGTACCAGTGCCAATGTGGCATCTCGTGTATTAAAACGGGAGATCGTAACGCTGGTCAAGCATGCAGATCCAAAGATTCCGCCAATGGCAACAATGGAAGGTCTGGATCTGGTAACGGAAGGCGTATTGACCATAGGAAGTGCGCTGGATCTCCTGCACCGCTATGAAAATGATGATTTTGATGAAGCATTTTTTGATACACTGGATGCAGAGAACGGTGCAGCCAAGCTTGCAAGGCTGTTGATCGAAGAGTGTACGGATCTGAATCTTTTTGTAGGAAAAGCACTAAATCCTGCACACCAGAATTCCAATTTGCCATTCGATCTCAGTGTGCGTATGAATCTGGTAGAACAGCTGAAGGATTGTGCAGAGCGGATGGGTAAACATGTGACAGTGAAGTATTATTAGACTGTATTGAAAAAGAATTATTAAAAGTAGTAAAATGGCAGGTGATATTATGAAGGTCGAAGAAGTTATAAGTGAGGTTGCAAAACTTTGCAGAAACTTTCATGCTAAAGAAGTGATTTTATATGGATCAAGAGCAAAAGGGACTGCGAGAGAGCGAAGTGATATAGATATCGCGGTCACGGGAGTAAAGAATTTTGATATACTTGAGGAAAAGATAGAAGAATTGCCAACATTGTATAGTGTTGATTTGTTGAATATGGATACTTGTAGAAATGATTTGTTAAAGGAGGATATCAGACAGTATGGACGAGAAATTTAACAGACGTTTTGTGTCTTTTACTAAATCCCTGGATGCATTGGCAGAAGCCAGGGAAAGAGACCTTTCAGACTCTTTTGTGCTGAGCGGGACCAGTGCTAAATTCAGTATAACATTTGATCTGGCATGGAAAGTAATGAAAGACATATTGATTCAATATTATGCAATTATTGGATTTGTATCAGGATCTCCGAGAGAAGTACTTAGAGAAGCTTTTAAAGCAAATCTGATTTCAGATGAAGTATGGATGGAAATGTTGAAAGTAAGAAATGAACTTACACATGATTATGATTGTGAGATCGTGAAGGCTCATTGTAATACGATTGTAGAAAAATATATTGATTTATTCTATGATTTCAAAAATGTGGTAAATGAATTAATGTTATAAAATAGAGGGAATGAGTATGATAGCTTTTGGTTATGAAAAAGATAATGATGAAGAAAAACTGATGAAATTGAGTGAAACTACGTTACAATGCAACAACGAAGAACTGGATAGAATTATAGATTTTCTAAATCGGATTAAGAATACAAATTATGAAGCAGGAGATCATTATCACTACAGAGATTTTAATAAGAAGTGGACTTCAGAAGAATCGGATTTTATTATTTTTTTAGAAGAAGATGTAGAAAGTTCGAGATAAACATATTTAATAGTAGATATGTTATATTTGACATTTTACTCTGACTTTGCTAAAATACTCACCTGTGAACAAAAATTCTAAGAATTTAATATGATAGAGCGTTGATTTTCAATGCTACGGTTGGACATCCATAATCCATAATTCGGGTTATGGATGTTTTGATGTATGGTGGAATAATATTGACAGTGGAAAATCGGAAAGGAGAAGTATGGAGAACGAATTATTTGAACAGACATCAGTGCCGAAAGCTTATATGAAGCTTGCGTTTCCCGTGGTAATGAGTATGATGGTTTCGCTGGTTTATAATATGGTGGATACATATTTTATCGCATTGACAGGAGTGCAGGAACTGGTGGCGGGAGTGTCGTTGGCGGCACCGATATTTACGATGATGATTGCGTTTGGAGATATCTTTGGACTTGGTGGAAGTTCGGTAATCTCCCGGCTGTTTGGACAGAAGAGAAATATGGATGCGAAGAGAGTCAGTGCATTCTGTGTCTGGGGATCGATTGTATTTGGCATCTGTGTGACGATCATACTGTTATTGTTCCGGCCGCAGATTCTTCGGGTATTGGGAGCAAATGATGTGACAATGCAGTATGCCAGTGGATATTATACATGGATTGCGATAGGAGCAGTGTTTATCATATTTGGACTTGTGCCGACCAATATTCTCCGCACGGAAGGACTGGCTGCACAGGCAATGCTTGGTTCTATTATCGGTTCTATCGTGAATATTATTCTTGATCCGGTATTTATCTTTGGATTGAAACAAGGGGCGGCAGGAGCTGCAATCGCAACGGTGCTTGGCAATATGGCAGCGGATCTTTATTATATGTATGCGATGATGAAAAAGGCAAACCGTTTGTCAGTGGCAATTACGGAGACCAGAATTTCCGGGCATATGATAGGTAACATTCTGTTAATTGGCATTCCGGCATCAATCACAAATCTCATGCAGAGCTTTATGGTCATGCTGACGAATCATTTCCTGCTGGAGTACGGAACGGACAAAGTCGCAGCCATGGGAATTGCATTAAAAGCCAATATGCTCACGGCTCTGATACTGGTCGGATTTGCATTTGGCGGTCAGCCGCTTGTAGGATATAATTATGGCGCAAAAAACGAAAAAAGATTAAAAGAAATATTAAAGTTTGCATATTTGTTTGAGATGGGAACCGGACTTGGATTTGCAGTACTTGTCAGTATCTTTGCACCTACAGTTATCCGAGTATTTATGAATGATCCGGGGATTGTAAATAATGGAGCTATGATGCTTCGGTATCAGCAGTTCGGTATGATGTTCATGGCAGTAACGCTGGTATCAACCTGTGTCTGCCAGTCTGTGGGAAATGCGTCGGGAGCACTTGTGCTGTCGATCAGCAGACAGGGCGTAGTTTATGCCATGACGATTGTTGTTCTGTCCAAAATATTTAGATATACAGGAGTGCTGGCGGCACAGGCATGTGCAGATGTGCTGACGGCGGTGATGGCCGGACTTATTATCAGGCATATCTTTTTCCGACATAAAGATCATAACGTATAATACAAAAATCATGCCTGTCACAGCAGAGAAGCTGGCAGGCATGATTGAAGATGCGATCGCAGGCAGGCTGGATTAATTAGCGTTCGACTTTTACTTTTTTTAATTCTACGCAGGATCTGTTATAGGTCAGTGCCAGGATTATCTGAGTGATTCCGACTACAAGGATTGCCAGGACACCTGTGTGGAAGAACAGATGTGACAGCATGGTGAGAAGAAGCAGGAAACTAAGACATTTACTTGTAAATGAAAATGCTTTATATGCGCTCTGGTAAATGACTTCTTTTTCGGCTTCGTCACAGCTTTCCAACCATTGCTGCTGGAATTTCATAGAAGATACATCCCCTTTCTTTTCTGGATGTGTCTTCTGCAGCAGCTTTATATAGCGTGCCTGCATAATACCGTCATAGAAGACGCAGATTAAAAATGTGAGGCAGGCACCGAGTGCGATGCTGTGGTGCAGATAATCCATAGAATAACCAAATGCTAATAGTACGATGCCTCCTATATAAGACAGCAGGTTGCTGGTCATCAGCATGGCACCGGTCTTTTCTTCTTTATAATCTAATTCATCAAATTCTTCGTCATCAGCATTCGCGAGACTGTTGCAGATGTTCTTTAATCTGGAATAATAGATCTCCTGCAATATAATTGAAAGTACAGTGATCAGAAGCAGTCCCGGAAAGATCATATTCTGAATACCTGAGATTAATTTCTGCGCAGCCTGATTGAACAAATTTCCGTTGTTAATCGAGAGCAATACAGCTGCTGAAGCACCCAATATAGCACCGACGATGGCACCGGCAGCCATTTTTAATGTCAGTTTGCTAAGACTGGTTGTTTTTAGGTTATCTTTATTTTTCATGGGTTTCATCCTCCTCATATTCAAATATATCTTCAACTTTTACATTACAGATCATTGCAAGCTTTAATGCCAGTGTTACAGAGGGCGAGTAGTCTCCGCGTTCGATTAGACTGATGGTCTGTCTGGATACTCCGGCAAGTTTTCCAAGCTCTGTCTGGTTCATGCCTAATTTGGATCTATGTTCTTTTAAGCGGTTCAGTAACGGCAATCTAAGATCCTCCTTTATGATAAAATGACAACTTTATTTGTCAAAAATAGGATAGCATTGACAACTATCTTTGTCAATATGTTTTGACAACTTTTCTTGTCATTATAAACTATGCATATTATTTGATATGTGTGAAAACTATGTTATACTTATCAAAACAATACTTTGAAATCAAGGAGGTGCAGCCATGAGGTTTGAGGATGAGAAGGATTATATCATGCGTATGATCAAAGAAATGGTCAGTGTGCTGTTTTCTATTTTGCTCGGCAAGCAATATGTATCCGTGGATGAAGAGAGGAAGAATGGATATGAAGTGTCGGGAACAGATTTGAATGATCTGCTGGATATGATCGACAATGGACAGATTAATGAGGCGGAGAATCTCATGCTGGATGACATTGATTACAGTGATAAAAAGGAACTGGCGGCAGCGTTGCTATTCTATCAATATCTTTCTGAAAAGAAGAAAGATTTTCTGTGGGATCATGATTATTCGGACGAAGAAATCCTGGATGGTGCGAAACAGATATTGCAAAAAGCGGGATATGGGAATATCGTAAAGATTATGGAATAGAATTATATATGATTGAGAGGCAGTATGATGAACGAAAGAAATTACAGTAAAGTACCAGTATTTGAGAATGGAATGGCGCAGCCGGTATTTCCATTTACGGATGGCAAGACAGGTGCAGATTATAATCCGGAGACTTCGAGTATTGTGAGATATGCGGTATATGTGGAGTCTGATTATGATATGGACGGAGATGGAAAGCGAGACCTGGTCAAAGCAGTTGTACAGGTTCCAAGAAGTGCGGTGGAGGGAAATTACAAAGCCGCAACATTATTTGAAGCTCGTCCGTACTGTGCAGGTGTGAATGAAGATGGATATCCTCATATGAAAGAAGTGGCAGAAAAGGAATACCGCTATTTTGATTTTGCAGACCTTGAGCGAGAGGTTCCGGCACGTGTTCCGACTGGAAGTATCGGTGCAATGGAGCTTGCCCTTCAAGCTAATCCGTCAGACTGGTATTATCCGGATAAAGGTAATAACGATAGCATGGTCTATAGCAATCTGGATACTTTTAATTATTACCTTGTTCGTGGCTTTGCGGTTGTGCTGTGTGGTGGATTCGGTACGCTTGGTTCAGATGGATTCAACTATGTGGGATCCGATTATGAGAGAGATGCATTCAAATTCGTGGTAGAATGGCTGCATGGAGACCGCGTGGCATATGCGAATCGTGAGGGAACGATCCAGACGAAGGCAGACTGGTCGAATGGCAATGTTGCAATGACCGGAAGGTCTTATGCGGGAACTATGCCATTTGCGGTGGCAACAACAGGAGTGGAAGGTTTGAAGACGATCATTCCAATCGCAGGAATTGCAGACTGGTATTCCCAGCAGAATATGCAGGGAGCACAGCGTTACTGGCCGAAAGAAGTATTGAACAGTTTTCTCGCTTACTACTGTTCCAGCCGTTATCATGACGAATCATTATCTGAAAAACAGTTGGATGATATGGCAGCATTTCACCATGAACTTAGTCTTCGGCAGTTAAAGTGTGGATTTGACTACGATGAGGAATTCTGGGGAAGCGGTAATTACTGCCTGAATGCAGATAAGATCCGATGCACCGCATTGATCGTGCATGGACTGAATGATGAAAATGTGTCTACCAAGCAGTTTGAAATGATGTACAAGTCCTTTAAAAAGGCAGGTCGGAATGTGAAGCTGTTACTGCATCAGGGTGCGCATATTACACCGACCATGTCAAACAGGGAATATGGAATCCTGGTGGATGGACAATTCTATGATGACATTGTTAACAAATGGATTTCTTATTATCTGTATGATGTGGATAATCATGCTGAGGATATGCCGGCAGTATTGGTACAGACGAATTACGATCAGAAGAAATGGGAGACGGCAGAGTCCTGGGAGACGGCATATGCCATGAATCTTGCATGTGAAGAGACGGGAACGACTGTCATCGATACAGATTGGGAAGCAGCAGGTGTCAGTGCCGAAAACTTTGATGAGCGGATGGCATTGCAGTCCGGCAATATGAACAGACGATATATGACTTCTGCTTTTGAGGAAGCAGTAACCATACAGGGAACCGTGTGCGTGAAGCTTAAGGCGGCATTAAAAGACGGTGATGCAGAGCAGGACTTCCATCCGGAGAACAGAAATGATGTGGATACATTGACCATGAAGCTTGGTGATTCCAGCATTTCCGGAAAGATGGACGATGTGGAGGTTGCATTGCTGCTCTGTGATGTATGTGATGAGAAGTTTGACAGCATCCAGAGTGTGGATCCGGAAAGAAATACGATTCCGGTAGAAAAAGTGAAAGCAGGTGGCGTGATTAACGGCGGAGATATTCCGGCATTTGATGAAGTTGAATTTGCCACTGTACATAAGAACTATCGTGTGATCACTCGTGCGTTTGCGGACCTCTGTAATCCGGAAGCCGGTTATGATCCGGTAACAGCAACGAACAGTATCGAGCTGAAAAAGGGCGAATATCATGACTATCACATCTATATGAATGCGACCAGATACACAGTCGAGTCTGGACACAGACTTGCGCTTGTAATTGCAACCGAAGATCCGGTGAATTGCCTGATCCATAAGACCTATGCGGTTGAGATAGAGAATGCTTCAGTAGAAGCGAAAGTACCGGTGACAAAGGATACAGATGATAGGCTGATCAAAGCAGACGAATAAAGAGAAAGATAAGGGCGTGTAAAAATGAAGAATCATTTTTACACGCCTTTTTATTACGGTTATCTCAACTGTGCAATTGTCTTGAAAAATGCCGGATAGGACACATCCACGCACTGGCTGTCTCCGATTACGGTATCCCCTTCAGCAACCAGTCCTGCAATGGCAAATGCCATAGCAATCCGGTGATCTAGATGACTGTTGATATGTGCACCTTTTAATGCGCCGGTGCCTTCGATGATCATACCGTCATCGGTCGGAGTGACGGTGCCGCCCATTGCCCGGAGGTTTTGGACTACGGTGTCGATGCGGTTGGTCTCTTTGACTTTCAACTCAGCAGCATCCCGGATGATGGTAGTGCCTTCGGCAAAGGCGGCCATGATGGCGATCACTGGGATCTCGTCGATCAGTGTCGGGATGATGCTTCCTTCTACGACGGTTGCCTTGAGCGGTGAATAACGCACGAGAAGGTCAGCGGTCGGTTCGCCGCCGGCAGAAGTCTCGTTTAGATAAGTAATATCAGCCCCCATAGCTTCGCAGACCTTTAAGATACCGGCGCGGGTAGGATTGATACCTACATTTTTGACCAGGATCTCGGAACCCGGTACCAGAAGTCCGGCTGCGATAAAGTATGCGGCGGATGAAATGTCACCCGGAACCTGGATCTTCTGTGCATAAAGCTCTTCGCATGGGGTGATGGATGCAGTAGCAGTTCCGTCTGCGTGTGTCTCGGATGCAATATTGGCACCGAAGCCTGTTAACATCAGCTCTGTGTGATTACGCGACAGCACCGGTTCTGTGACAGCGGTTGTGTCATCTGCGTATAATCCAGCCAACAGGATCGCGGATTTGACCTGCGCAGAAGCAACTTTGGAATGATAATGGATACTGTGAAGTGTGCCCGGTTCAATGCGGAGTGGCGCACAGTTATTTCCATCGATACTTGTTATCTTGGCACCCATGGAATTCAGCGGCTCCATGATACGTGCCATCGGTCTGGAATTTAAGGAGTCATCACCGGAAAGGATGCTGCTAAAATTCTGCCCCGCCAGAATACCGGAAATCAGTCTGGTGGTAGTGCCGCTGTTGCCGGTGTCCAGTGTGGAATCCGGGGCAGACAGACCGTGCAGGCCTTTGCCGTGTACAAGGATCCGTTCCGGTGTATTCTCAATCTCGATTCCCATTTTGCGGAAACAGCTGATCGTTGACAGACAGTCTGCTCCCTGCAGGAAATTCGTAATCTCTGTGGTGGCTTTGGCAAGTGCTCCGAACATCACAGAACGGTGGGAGATGGATTTGTCTCCCGGTATGATAACGCTCCCTTTTAATCCGGTTGACGGAGCGGTAATCGTTGCTTCTTTCATAGTATGCTATCCTTTCTGCTGAGTATATATGATCTGTGCCTTAACGTACGTATACCACATAACGGTGCTTCTGAAGCAGTGCGGCTGCCCGTGAAGAGGAATCCTCATCGTAGAATTCGATACGAAGTACGCCTTCTTCAAACTCCCTGTTATGGATGATTCCGATATTTTTAATACTGATATTGTTGGATGCAAGGATGGTTGCGATCGTAGCGATTCCACCGGCTTCATCAATAATATCACAGTATACGGCAAATACTTTTTTAATCGGACCGGATGAGCGGTTCGGAATCGAATTGCGGTAATTTCTGGAGCTGTCAAACCACTGGTAAATGCCCTGCTCGTCTTCGTCTTCTATTATAGAAGCAATCTGTTTCAGCTCATCCATATATGCGTCCAGGATATTGAGAATATTGTCTTTGTTCTTCAGGCAGATATGCTGCCACATAGTCGGTGAGGAAGAAGCGATGCGAGTGATGTCCTTGAATCCTCCAGCGGCCAGCAGCTTCATCAGTTCGTCTTTCGTGTCTACCTGCTTCACGTAGTTGACCAGAGAGGATGCGATGATATGTGGAAGGTGACTGATCGTACCTGTTACATAGTCATGCGTTTCGCAGTCCAGCTCAATTGGCAGTGCTTTCAGACTTTCAATGAGAGTAGTGTATGCATCCACTTTTTCACGGCTGACTTCTTTTGTCGGAGTCAGCACAAAGTAAGCATTCTCCAGTAACATTGCCTTGGAATTTGGGTAGCCGCTTTTTTCGGAGCCAGCCATCGGGTGTCCACCGATAAAGTTCGCATCCATGCCAAGGCGGTGCACTTCTTTGTGAATGCCGGTTTTCACGCTTCCTACATCAGTAAGAATCGTATCTTTATCAAGAAATGGCTTCACCTGAGGCAGGTAAGCATTATTATAAGAGACAGGTGCACACAGGAAAATGTATCCGCAATTCCGAAAATTCTCATCAATGGTAGTCGCGGCTACATCAATCAGAGATTCCTGAGTAGCCAGTGCCAGAGTCTCCTTATTCTTGTCAAATGCAACAATCTGATAATCCGGATAGTACTGGCGTATTGCCTTTGCGAGTGAGCCTCCGATCAGGCCAAGTCCGATAAATCCAATCTTTTTCTTCATATGTCATACCTCCGAATTCGTCACGATAATGACATTTTACTACCGTAGAACTTTTTTTGTCAATGATTTTACGATTTAAAGCGAAAAAGTATAATTGATTGTAAAAATTGTATATAAGTGTTGAAAATATCTGAAAATTTTAGTACAATATAACCATACTCAATCGAGTGTAAGATTTTACAAATTAAGGAGGCAGCGAAATATGAAGGTTTACAGAACAGACGAGATCAGGAACGTGGTCCTGTTGGGACACGGAGGCAGTGGAAAAACCAGTCTAGTTGAGGCCATGGCTTATGTATCAGGCGCTACGAATCGTATGGGTAAAGTTTCAGACAGCAATACGATCAGCGATTTTGATAAAGAGGAACAGAAACGCGGATTTTCAATTGGTACAACACTTGTTCCGATTGAATGGGAGAAAGCAAAGATTAACGTATTGGATACGCCGGGATATTTCGACTTCGTAGGCGAAGTAGAAGAAGCAGTCAGTGCAGCAGATGCAGCAGTTATCGTAGTATCTGGTAAAGCCGGTGTAGAAGTTGGAACAGAGAAGGCATGGGAACTCTGTGATAAGTATAATCTGCCTCGTATGATCTATGTAACTGAGATGGATGTGGATGATGCCAGCTTCCGTCAGATTGTAGAAGATCTTACCGAAAAGTATGGAAAAGTGATCGCACCGCATTTTTCACCGATTCGTGAGAATGAAAAGCTGGTGGGATATGTCAATATTATCAAGAATGCAGGAAGAAGATACACCGGTATCAGCCAGAGAGAAGAGTGCGAGATTCCGGATTACTGCATGGAATACGTAGAGAAGTATCGTGAGAAGCTACTTGAGTCTGTAGCAGAGACAAGTGATGAATTTATGGAGAGATATTTCGCAGGAGAAGAATTCTCTGTTGAAGAAATTCGTGCAGCCATGCGTACAGAAGTTATGGAAGGTACAATCGTACCGGTGGCTATGGGATCTAATATTCAGGCGCAGGGTGTTGCGAATCTCCTGTCTGATATCGTAAGATTCTTCCCGAGTCCGGATTACAGAGAGTGTATCGGTGTGAACCGCACGACCAACGAGATGTTTGAAGGTCATTATAACTTCGCTTCTCCAAAGACAGCGTATGTGTTTAAGACAATGGTAGATCCGTTTATCGGTAAATATTCTTTCATAAAAGTATGCTCTGGTGTGTTAAAGGGCGATGATGTCATGTACAATGCATCTTCAGAGACGGAAGAGAAGCTTGGTAAGATCTATACCATGTGTGGTAATAAGCCGATGGAAGTCAGCGAGATGTTTGCAGGAGATATTGGTGCCATTGCCAAGCTGTCTCCGAATACGAAGACCGGTGATACACTTTCAACCAAGAATAATCAGATACTCTATGGCAAGACGGATTACTCTAAGCCTTATACATATATGAAGTATGTATGCAAGAACAAAGGCGATGAGGATAAGGTATCTCAGGCTCTGCAGAAGATGATGGCAGAGGATGTAACTGTAAAGGTAGTGAACGACAGCGAGAATCGTCAGACACTACTGTATGGTATGGGAGACCAGCATCTGGAAGTACTTGCAAGCAAGCTGGCTGCCAGATACAAATGTGAGATCACACTGGAGACACCAAAGGTTGCATTCCGTGAGACTATTAAGAAGAAATCTGACGTAGATACCAAGTATAAGAAACAGTCCGGAGGACATGGACAGTATGGACATGTTAAGATGCGTTTTGAGCCATCCGGAGATCTGGAGACACCATATGTGTTCGAAGAAGAAGTAGTTGGCGGAGCAGTTCCGAAGAATTACTTCCCGGCAGTAGAGAAAGGACTTCAGGAATCTGTTCTGAAGGGACCTCTTGCAGGATATCCGGTAGTTGGAGTAAAGGCTGTTCTTTATGATGGATCTTATCATCCGGTAGACTCATCTGAGATGGCATTCAAGACTGCTACGATTCAGGCGTTCAAGAAAGGCGTGATGGAAGCAGGTCCGGTACTTCTGGAGCCAATCGCGTCTGTTAAGGTTACCGTACCGGATGATTATACCGGTGATGTTATGGGAGATCTGAATAAGCGCCGCGGTCGTGTGCTTGGCATGAATCCGGTTGGAAGCGGCAAGACCGTGATTGAGGCAGATGTGCCGATGACAGGTATGTTCGGATACTGTACCGTACTTCGTTCTATGACAGGCGGAAGAGGAACTTACGAATACGAATTTGCACGCTACGAACAGGCTCCGTCTGATGTGCAGGAAGCTGAGATCGCAAAACGCGCAGAGGAATAGTTGGAATAAATATGATAAGGGATATGCTCTTTTGAGGGCATATCCTTTTTAAATGCCGGTCTTCATGTTATAATGTGTTCATTGCAAAGAGAAAGGAAATTATCTATATGAAGAAATCAAGAAAAACAGCGATAGTAATCGGTGTGATCCTGCTGATCGGCATTTATTACTACGTGACCCTTCCGGCTATCAATATCCATTCCACGGACACATGGTTTTATATAGCAGGACTGATCGTATTTATTCTGGTGTTTTACATTATCAGAAAGCGGATGCGCCCGACAGAGATCCGGGAATCCAAACCGGCGAAGGCGATGCTTACGGTGCTTCTTGCAGTAGGCGTTGTGTATCTGATCGGCTCAATCCTGTCTTCTCCAATTGTAAATGCGAAGAAATATCAGAAGTTGCTGAAAGTAGAAAAGGGCAATTTTACAGAGGACGTAGAAGAGGTGTCATTTGACAGAGTACCACTTCTGGATAAGGATACTGCTGAGATCCTTGGAGACCGTAAGATGGGAAGCATGGTAGATATGGTATCGCAGTTTGAAGCGGACGACATTTATACACAGATCAACTACAAAGAGCGTCCGGTGCGTGTGACTCCGCTGAAATACGCAAGCTTTATCAAATGGATTACCAACCAGTCAGAAGGTATCCCGGCGTATATTCGGATTGACATGGCAAGCCAGAATACAGAGCTTGTAAAGTTAGATCAGGGCATTAAGTATTCTACAAGTGAATATCTGAACCGAAATATTTACCGTCATTTGCGTTTCAGCTATCCGACGGCGATCTTTGATGAACTGAGTTTTGAGATTGATGATAAGGGAGTCCCATACTGGGTAGCACCGGTAAAGAAGTTTAATATCGGACTCTTTGGCGGTGAAACGGTTGGAAGTGTCGTACTGTGTAATGCGGTGACCGGAGAGTGCAAGTCATACAAGATTGAGGATGTACCGCAGTGGGTAGACCGGGCATATTCCGCAGATCTGCTGGTAGAATTATTTGATTATTACGGCACATTGAAACATGGATTTCTGAACAGTGTGCTTGGACAGAAGGACTGCCTGAAGTCTACAGATGGATATAATTATCTGGCAATGGATGACGATGTATGGATGTACACGGGTGTGACTTCGGTAAATGGTGACCAGTCCAATGTGGGATTCGTACTGGCAAATCAGAGAACTATGGAGACCAGATATTATGAAGTGGAGGGCGCGACTGAGGCTGCTGCTATGGAATCGGCGGAAGGACAGGTGCAGAACCTGAAGTATACGGCGACATTTCCACTGCTTCTGAACCTGCAGGGTGAGCCGACGTATTTCATTGCCCTGAAGGATGATGCGGGGCTGGTGAAGAAGTATGCACTGGTTAATGTTCAGAAGTATCAGATCGTAGCCATCGGAGATACGGTCAGTCAGTGTGAGGATAACTATCTGGATCTGCTTTATACAAATGGTGTTAAAGAGACGGAAAAAGATACCAGAGAGGTGAAGACAATTACAGGCAAGATTACAAAAATCGCCCAAGCGGTTGTGGATGGCAATTCACATTATTATCTGATGCTTGAAGGTTCAGATGAGATCTTTGATGTATCGGTTGCAGATTATATCAATGTAATCCGGTATGATGTGGGGCAGGAAGTTAATCTGGAATATAAAGAAGGGGATACAACGAATACGGTATTATCTGTAAAGTAAATATAGCAATCATAGAGCCGCTCTGACAGAAGATCATTCTGTTGGAGTGGCTTTATTGATAAAATATATCAACAGAATAAGTTAGGCTTGAGCAACAACCAGAACGTGGAGTAAGGTAAGTTGTAATCAAAAGTAATTTATTTAAAATATATTTTACACAGGAGGTTTTTACTATGGCAGACATTAAGAAAATTGGTTTATTTGCAGGTGGAGTTTTATTTGGATCAGCTGGCATCAAAGCACTTTCAAGCAAGGATGCTAAAAAGGTATACACACAGGGAACAGCAGCTGTGCTCCGTGTTAAAGATTGCCTGATGAAGACTGCGACTAATGTACAGGAGAATGCAGAAGACATTCTTGCAGAGGCTAAGCAGATCAATAAAGACAGAGAAGAAAGCGAAGCAGAAGAAGTTCTCGAGGCAGAAGCATTCGAAGAGACTCTGGCAGAAGAATAGAATAGAGGCGTTTAAATATGAGGTTCATAATTAAGCATGAGATAAAGGGAAGAATTCGTGTCCATGCTGTGCAGCGGAAGATGACGATGCAGGAAGCTGACATTCTTTGTTATTATCTGGAACAGACGCCGGGTGTGACAAAGGTGAAGGTATATGAACAGACAGGAGACGCCACAGTTGAGTATCAGGGCGGTCGGGAAGAGATTCTTGACCGCTTTCGAGCATTCTCCTACGATGTATCGGTGCCGGACAGTGTACTGGAAAGTTCCGGACGTGCACTGAATGCAGAGTATAAGGAGAAACTGATTTACAGCGTGACAAGACGTGCTGTAATGAAATGGCTGGTTCCGTGTTCGATTACCAATGTTATTACTACTGTAAAGTCGGTCAAATACCTGGCAGCAGGTATCAGATGCCTGGCAAAAGGCAAGCTGGAAGTGCCGGTACTGGATGCAACAGCAATCGGGGTATCTGTATTACGTAGAGATTTCGGTACAGCCGGATCCGTTATGTTCCTGTTGGGAATTGGAGAGATTCTGGAAGAATGGACACATAAGAAATCAGTCGGAGACCTGGTGCGGAGCATGTCTCTGAATATTACCAAGGTATGGCTGAAGACGGAAGATGGAAAAGAAGTACTGGTGGATGCAGAGACCATCCGGCAGGGAGATCAGATTGTAGTACATATGGGTAACCAGATCCCGTTTGATGGAGTGGTAGTATCCGGAGAAGCGATGGTAAATCAGGCATCGCTTACAGGAGAACCGCTTCCGGTCCAGAAAAATGCAGAGAAATATGTCTATGCAGGAACGGTACTGGAAGAGGGAGAACTGGTAATCCGCGTAGCGGCCCAGAGCGGTGCAACCCGTTATGAGAAGATTGTTACCATGATCGAAGAATCTGAGAAAATGAAGTCTGCGATCGAGAGCAAGGCCTCCCATCTGGCGGACAGACTGGTGCCGTATACATTCCTGGGAACGGGTCTGGTATGGCTGTTCACGCGGAATGTTACCAAGACATTATCCGTGCTGATGGTAGATTTTTCATGTGCGCTGAATCTTGCAATGCCAGTTACGGTATTATCCGCAATGCGAGAGTCCAGTGACCATCATATTACCGTCAAAGGCGGTAAGTATCTGGAAGCACTTTCAGAAGCTAAGACGATTGTGTTTGACAAGACCGGTACACTGACGAAGGCACAGCCGGTATTCCGAGAGGTAATTCCGTTTGGTGGAAAAGATGAAGAAGAGATGTTGCGTATCGCCGCCTGCCTGGAAGAGCATTTTCCACATTCCATGGCGAAAGCCGTAGTACAGGCTGCAAAAGACAGGAATCTGACGCATGAGGAAATGCATTCCAAGGTGGATTATATTGTGGCACATGGTATCGCATCACACATCGGTGAGAAGAAGGTCGTGCTGGGAAGTTATCATTTTGTATTTGAGGATGAGCAGTGTGTTCTGCCTGAAAATGAACAGGAACGTTTCGACCAGATATCTGCAGAATGCTCCAGACTGTATCTGGCAATTGATCATCAGCTGGCGGCAGTGCTGTGTATTGAAGATCCGATCCGACCGGAAGCAGCAGAGGCAATTCAGAAGCTGCATGAGGCAGGATTTGAAAAGATCGTTATGATGACTGGAGACAGCGAACATACTGCAAAGGCGGTAGCAAAAGCAGTTGGTGTGGATGCTTATTATTCGGAAGTTCTTCCGGAAGATAAAGCAGCTTTTGTTCAGAAGGAAAAAGAAGCAGGTAATAAGGTTGTGATGATCGGTGACGGAATCAATGATTCACCGGCACTGTCAGCATCTGATGTGGGAATCGCAATTAGTGATGGGGCAGAGATCGCAAGAGAAATCGCAGACATCACGATAGCAGCGGATGATCTGATGGAATTGGTACAGCTGAAGAAACTGAGTAATTCCATGATGAAGCGTATCAATCGTAATTATCGTCTGATTGTGGCTATCAACGGAAGTCTGATCGGACTTGGCGTGGCAGGAGTGATCCAACCGGCAACGTCAGCACTGCTTCATAATACATCAACACTTATGATTGGTTTGGAAAGCATGAGAAATCTGTTACCAGAAGAGTAAAGTAAAGAAGTCACTGTATCGGGAATCCGGTACAGTGACTTTTGTTATTCATATCAACATATTCAATTGGATTAATTCAGGAATGTGCATCCTTCATAAGCATCACCTGTCAGGCTGTCTTTTTCAGCACTGAGGCTTACATAAAAGTCGATTCCACATTCAGCAGAGAGCTGTTTCAGTCGTGTAATAAATCCAGGGACATCTTCCAGATTAATTCCGGTGTGCTTCATCAGTCCGTCGATGAATACGCATTCCAGATCAAGATTACTGCTGTACATACCATATAAGAAACCGATGTATTCGTCAGCATTATTGATAGCCGGATAATCATCCATACATACGACACGGATATCAAATCCAACACCTCTGGTGTCGCGGTGGCTGTTCTTTAAAAAAACAAGATTACCCTTGCATGCTTTTACCTGCTCGTTAGCGAGCTCCATCATCTTCTGTGTTTTTCCGCTGCCTTTTGGGCCTGCTAATAAATTTACCATGGGAAACAACTCCTTTATGTAGATATTTTTGAGTCTCGATGTTCGCTCAAATCTTATGAGTTAATTATACACGAAATAGTACTGTCGGACAACCTAAAAAGACTAAAAAAAGAATTAATTATCAGTCAATTACAAGGGGTGAAAATTCTTGACTTATAGTCTGTTTCTTCTTATAATTATTTAGTATATGTGAGAAACTGAGTTGAGGTGCATAAACAGGTCTTTTCGTCTCTTTCGGGATGGAGAGGCTTTTATTAAAGAATATATCAGTATTAGCGAATTTGCGCCGATATCTGCGATATGAAAGGAAGGAAAGTTATGGCACAGAAGATTGTTTACAATCACAAGGCAATCGAGAAGAAATGGAGAGAAAACTGGGAAAAGAATCCGGTTAATGTTCAGTTTGATGAGAATGGAAATAAAAAACAGAAATATTACTGTCTGGACATGTTCCCGTATCCGTCAGGAAATGGACTTCATGTAGGACACTGGAGAGGATATGTTATTTCTGATGTATGGAGCCGTTACAAGCTGCAGCAGGGTTATTATATCATTCACCCGATGGGATGGGATGCATTCGGACTTCCGGCTGAGAACTATGCAATCAAGATGGGTGTTCATCCGGAGATTTCCACAGCACAGAATGTAAAGAATATTAAGCGTCAGATCAATGAGATCGCTGCATTATATGACTGGGATAGAGAGGTTAATACTACAGATCCTAACTTCTACAAATGGACACAGTGGATCTTCGTAAAGATGTTCAAAGAAGGTCTTGCGTATGAGAAGGAATTCCCGATCAACTGGTGTCCTTCATGTAAGACAGGTCTTGCTAACGAAGAAGTAGTAGGTGGCAAATGTGAGCGTTGCGGCGCTGAGGTTACGAAGAAGAACCTGCGTCAATGGATGCTCAGAATTACCAAGTACGCTGACAGACTTCTGAACGATCTGGATAAGCTTGACTGGCCGGAGAAGGTTAAGAAGATGCAGACTGATTGGATCGGTAAGTCATACGGTGCAGAGGTTGACTTCCCGGTAGAAGGAAGAGATGAGAAGATTACTGTATACACAACCCGTCCGGATACACTTCATGGTGCTACATTTATGGTACTTGCACCGGAGCATGAGCTTGCTAAGAGCCTGGCTACAGACGAGACAAGAGAAGCAGTAGAGCAGTATATCTACGATGCATCTATGAAGTCTAACGTAGACCGTATGCAGGATAAGGAAAAGACAGGTGTATTTACAGGAAGCTATGCAACCAATCCGCTGAATGGAGCAAAGGTACCGATCTGGCTGTCAGACTATGTACTGGCTGATTATGGTACAGGAGCTATCATGTGTGTACCGGCTCACGATGACCGTGACTTTGAATTTGCAACCAAGTTCAACATTCCGATCATTCAGGTTATCGCAAAAGACGGTAAAGAGATTGAAAATATGACAGAGGCATACACAGAAGCTGTCGGAACCATGATCAATTCCGGTGAGTGGAATGGTATGGAATCTTCTGTACTTAAGAAAGAAGCACCACACATTATCGAAGAGAGAGGTATTGGACGTGCAACTGTGAATTACAAGCTGCGTGACTGGGTATTCTCTCGTCAGAGATACTGGGGCGAGCCAATTCCGATCGTACACTGTCCGAAATGTGGCAACGTACCGGTACCGGAAGAAGAGTTGCCGCTTCGCCTGCCAGAGGTAGAGTCTTACGAGCCGACAGGTACCGGAGAGTCACCGCTTGCAGCAATCGATGAGTGGGTGAACTGTAAGTGCCCACAGTGTGGAGCAGACGCTAAGCGTGAGACCAACACCATGCCACAGTGGGCAGGATCATCATGGTATTTCCTGCGCTATGTGGATAATCATAATGACAAAGAACTGGTATCCAGAGAGAAAGCAGATGAGATGCTTCCGGTAGATATGTATATCGGTGGTGTAGAGCATGCCGTACTTCACCTGCTGTATTCACGTTTCTATACCAAGTTCTTATACGATATCGGAGTTATTGATTTCGACGAGCCATTCCACAAGCTGTTCAACCAGGGAATGATCACAGGTAAGAACGGTATCAAGATGAGTAAGTCAAAAGGCAATGTTGTATCACCGGATGATCTGGTAAGAGATTACGGATGCGATTCTCTGAGAATGTACGAACTCTTCGTAGGACCGCCGGAGTTAGACGCAGAGTGGGATGACCGCGGAATCGACGGAGTTAACCGCTTCCTGAAGCGTGTATGGAATCTGGTGATGGACAGCAAAGATGCAGACGTGAAAGCAAGTAAAGAGATGATCAAAGAGCGTCACAGACTGATCTACGATGTAACCACACGTCTCGAAAGCTTCAGCCTGAACACAGTAATCTCAGCATTCATGGAGCATAACAACAAGCTCATCGAGATCGCTAAGAAAGAAGGCGGAATCGACAAAGAGACACTGTCCACCATGGCAGTACTGCTGTCACCGTTCGCACCACATATCGCAGAAGAACTGTGGGAAGAACTGGGACACACAGAAAGCGTATTCAAAGCCGGATGGCCAGTATACGATAAAGAAGCCATGAAAGACGACGAGATCAAAGTACCGGTACAGATCAACGGAAAGACCAAAGCCGTAATCGAGATCTCAGCAGATGCAACCAAAGAAGAAGCATTAGAAGCCGGAAAAGCTGCAATCGCAGACAAACTCACCGGCAACGTAATCAAAGAAATCTACGTACCAAAGAAAATCATAAATATTGTAATGAAATAGGCAGTGCGCATGGAAGAAAGAGAGGAAAGATCCTACTTGTAGGGATCTGACCTCTCTTTCTTTTATGCATAGGGCGTATGCCCGTCAACTGAGTGAACGAAGTTCACGAGGTTGTAGCACTGCCGTAAGCATACATGGGGCGCCGCCCCCCCAACTGAGCAAGCTGTGCTTGCGAGGTTGTCTAGCGGCTTACGAATAGGCGAGGCGTATGCCCGCGGGCTGAGTGAACGAAGTTCACGAGGTTGTAGCACTGCCGTAAGCATACATGGGGCGACGCCCCACAACTGAGTGAGCAATGCTCACGAGGTTGTCCAGCGGCTTACGAATAGGCGAGGCGTATGCCCGCGGGCTGAGTGAACGAAGTTTCACGAGGTTGCCCGGCGGCTTTTGCTTAATCGGTAATAACGATTTTAGTGACAAGCCCGTCATCATCGTATGTGAACAAGAAAGTATCTGCGTCTTCAACAGACCCTTTTTTTAAGGTTACTTTTACGGTTTCGGAATTATCCTTCTTTTCTACCAATTCTATATTCTGAACGGAGATTTCATAATTATTGATAAAAGCGTCGGAGAAATATTTATCGGCAATTCCCTGGCTATAAAATGCATCAAAAGCTGTATCAGTAAAATATTCTCCGAGTGTATCTTTTAAATTCTGGTAGGTATCTACAGGCTCGGGCTCGGTTTCTGAACTTTCTGAACTACTGTCAGTACCTTCTCCGATAGCAGTTATATCGCTCGTAGAATAGTATTCTTCGTTCGGACAGTTAGCAATTGTCTGGATAATTTTTTTAGCGGCAGTACTGACAGAGTTATTATTTTCTGATGACTTGCATGCTGATAGAAAAATGGTTGCTGTTAGTGCGATAATTAGAAAACGGAACCTTTTTTGGGGCTTCATACGGATACCTCCTTTGAAATGGTTTTTAATTATTGGTACTATTTAGAAAATATCATAAAAAACAAGGAAAATCCATATGAATAACTCCAAAATACAGTCTTTATGCAACGGATATTGATCGCAATGGAGTAATAGAATTGCCTGTTAAAAACGATGGCAATAAAGAGAATGAATACCAAGAATCTGATAAGTTTACTCTTGCCTGAATAGCCACAGACGAGTAAAATGTATGAGTATACAAAGGCAATTAAACATTCAGACAGGAGGAATACGGATATGACGAAGAATTTGATCATCTACTATTCTCGAAAGGGTGAGAATTACGTGAATGGTAATATAGAGAAGCTTGCAAAGGGCAACACAGAAATTTGTGCAGAATACATCCAGAAAGCGGTGGGAGGAGATCTCTTTGAAATCGAAACCGTAACGGAGTATGGAGAGAGCTATCGTGCATGTGTAGAAGAAGCAAAGAAAGAATGGCAGGAGAATGCCAGACCGGAATTGAAAACATATTTAAAAGATATTGCTGCATATGACAATATTTATGTATGTGGTCCATGCTGGTGTGGTACTTATCCAATGGCAGTATTTACACAGCTCGAGAAGCTGGACTTTACAGGCAAGAAGGTAATGGGACTGATGACACATGAAGGCAGTGGGCTGGGAAGCAGCGAACAGGGACTTAAAAAGGCGTGCAATGGCGCAATCTTTGGGACAAGTCTTGCGATTCATGGAGCTGAGGCAAAAGCTTCTGAACAGAAGATTGCTGAATGGGCAGTTAGGAGCATTGGCTAAACTGTCATGAAAGATAATCATATAAAGCATAAAAAAGAAATGGACATGCTGAATGGAGGTCTTGCAGGAAAATTGATCCTATTTGCAATTCCACTGGCATTCAGCAGCATTTTACAACAGCTATTTAATTCAGCAGACGTGGCAGTGGTTGGAAGATTTGCAGGTGACAGGGCACTTGCAGCAGTAGGAAGCTGCGTGGCAATCGTAGGAATCTATGTGAATCTGTTGGCAGGACTTGCAGTCGGACCCAATGCAGTTCTTGCCACACTGATCGGACAAAAGAAAAGAGAACGAATTAACAGTACCTTACATACAGTGATCACGTTTGGAATATTGCTTGGTATTGGGTTGATGGCAGTGGGGATGCTGGTTGTCAGAATAGTACTGGAAGCATCTGGAACACCGACGGAAGTCATGGATGAAGCCATGATCTATATTCGGATCTATCTGTTGGGAGTGCCATTTATGCTGACATATAACTTTGGATCAGCAGTACTTAGAAGTTATGGTGATACGAGAAGACCTATGTATTATCTGCTTATATCAGGTAGCGTGAATGTGGTATTGAATCTGGTATTTGTGATCGGTTGTCATCTTGGAGTGGCAGGAGTAGCAATTGCAACTGCAATATCGAATGTACTCAGTACCGCTATGGTGCTCACTCATTTATATCGACGAGATGATGAATTCCAGTTCCGTTTTCATCGCATGAGAATAGAATGGAAAGTATTGAAAAGAGTATTGGCAATCGGTATTCCGGCTGGTGTACAAGGAGCAATCTTTTCTGTGTCTAACGTATTTATACAGACAGGAATTAATTCCTTTGGTGCGGATGCCATTGCCGGATCATCACTGGCATTGAACTTTGAGTATTTTACATACGATATATCGGCGGCATTTGGACAGGCAGCAGTGACATTTGTGAGTCAGAATTATGGCGCTGGCAATATAAAGCGATGCAAAAAGATATTTTGGCTCTGTATGTTGTTTGGTTTTGGATTCACGGAAATCCTGAGTGTTATATTTATGATTTGGGATAACTTTTTCGTCGGAATCTATACAACCAGTAGTGCGGTAGCATATTATGCGCTGATACGTATGCATAGAATCTGTTCACTGGAAGGATTGACGGCCACATATGAGGTGGAGAGTGCTACACTGCGTGGTATGGGTAAATCTGTAGAGCCGTCCATTATTATTATTCTGGGAACCGTCGTGTTCCGTATGATATGGCTGGTTACAATATTCCGTCAGATTCATACATTTGCAATGCTGATGGATGTGTATGTAGTATCCTGGATCTTCACAGGTGGTGCGATATTCATTATCTATCTGCATCATATGAAGAAAATCAGCAAGAATGTTCAGGTATAATTAGTACAATTAAAGAAAAGTCATCAGGGAGCGGTTTAGACAAGCCGCTCCTTAATTTCTGCAAAATTGATGACCAGATTGTTGTCATAGATCCGTACAGGGATCTTATCGTCGAAAGTATAAGAATGAGGCTTGCCACTTTCTTCAAAGAAATAGCACAGGACAGATTCTGTTTTAGGATCTACAATCCAATATTCACGTACGCCGGCATTCTGGTATTTCATACGTTTCTTTTCATAATCTCTTTTTCGGCTGGACGGGGAGACAATCTCAATGCAGAGATCGGGTGCACCGTATATGCCTTTTTTCACGATGCGGTCACGATGACAGATGACGGAAATGTCAGGCTGGAGCATCGTGCGGTTATCACAGTCTAATTGCACATCTAACGGTGACGGAAGAATCTTACAAGGACCGTTATTGGTACGTATATACAGCTTGATTTCAAAAAATAATTCGCCAATTAATTCCTGATGAATAGATGAGGGAGCCTCCAGAAAAATCAGTTCGCCGTCGATCAGTTCAGCACGGATATCGTCTGGTAGAGCATAGTAGTCTTCCAAGGTATATTCCCCCTGTCTTTTTCGTAGAACTGCATACGCAGGCATAGCTTTATGAACTTCGTTAACACGCTCCGTATTCTGTTCAGATTCGTGATTGATAGATTTGTGATTCATAGTCGTCCTCCCTTGCTTGTGGAGTAAAAGTTATTTAAAAGGCACGGTAAGTATACTATTTGGAATCAACTATGTCAAAATAATAAGCGAAATTCTAAAAATATTATTTACTTAATTCGTTATTGATTCTGGATTGATTTTGTGATAGGATGTGAGAAAATAACTAAAAGACAACATAAAATTAATTCTATAAAATCTGTTTGACTAAAAACTATAGACTATATAAAATAGTTATATAGCGAAGGCTTTGACGGTCATATCTGCTTTTATAGATATTCGTGAAAGGAGAGAGGATTGTATGAAGCCAAATGATAAATTAGTTTCAGATTTGCAGAAAATGCATGAAGCAGATTTGGAACGTATCAAAAAATTCCGCTTGTTAGATGATGACTTTATGAGTAAAGTATTTGAAGATTCGGAATGTGCAGAAATTCTTTTGAAGATTATTCTGAATCGGGACGATTTGAAAGTTCAGGATGTTCATGTGCAGCATGTCGTTCATAATCTTCAGGGAAGATCAATTCGGCTGGATATATATGCAGTTGATTTAGAAGGGAAATTATATGATATAGAGATACAGCGGGATGATAAAGGAGCTGGCGTCAAACGGGCTAGATACAACAGCAGCTTGTTGAGTGCAAATGCTACAGATACGGGTGAAGAGTATAATGAATTAAGAGAAACATATGTAATATTTATCACAGAAAATGATGTTTTAAAAGGTAATTTGCCGATATATCATATTGAACGTGTTATTCTGGAAAATGGAGAGTTGTTTTATGATGAAGAGCATATCATATATGTGAATTCCAGGATTGCTGACGAAACGACGCTTGGCAGATTGATGCACGATTTCTGGTGTACAGATGCGCGGGATATGTATAATACAGTATTAGCAAATAGAGTTCGTTATTTTAAAGAAGACGTGAAAGGAGTGGAGATTATGTGCAAGGAAATGGAAAAGATGCGTGATGAAGTGCGAGAAGAAGCCAAGCTTGAAATAATATATAAAATGATCAAAAAGAATTATTCAAATGCCGAAATTAAAGAATTTTATGATGTTACAGATGAAGAGATTGAACAGATAAAGGAAAAGATGAATGATGATTAGAATACGTAAGGCGGAATGGAAGGATATAGATGTGATTGATCAGACACAGGTGGATGTATATGTACTTGGTGAATGAAAACTATTTATTGTAATGCAAGAGAATAACGTATATATGTTAAGTTAAAATCCAGCGGACCGGTCAGGTCTGCTGGATTTCTTAAGTAATATTCTATGCTTTCAGTATCTCTGACAGATTTGCCTGGATACCTGCAGCAATCTCCGGTTTATTCATAGAGTATACATGGATATGCTTTACTCCATTTGCCAACAGATCGATGATCTGGTCTGTAGCGTAAGCAATGCCGGCCTGTTTCATGGCAGCTTCGTTGTCGCCAAAACGGTCTACGATGTTCTTGAAACGCTCCGGTACGTTACAGCCAGAGAGTTTCACAGCATTCTTTACCTGAGCGCGTCTGGTGATTGGCATGATACCCGGGATGATCGGAACGGTGATTCCGGCTTCTCTTACGCGGTACATGAAGTTGAAGAAGATATTGTTATCGAAGAACATCTGGGTTGTGAGATATTCGCATCCGGCTTCAACTTTTCTTTTTAAACCTTCAAGGTCATCTGCTTTGGTCGGAGAATCCGGGTGTACTTCCGGGTAGCAGGCTCCGCCGACACAGAAGTCACCGTTTTCTTTGATAAATGTTACTAGTTCGGAAGCGTGGGCAAAGTCAGTAAATACTTCACCCTCGAAGTTATTTGGCAAGTCGCCTCTGAGTGCAAGGATATTCTCGATGCCTGCGGATTTCATTTCGTTCAGTGCAGCTTTGATGTTTTCTTTGCTTGCACATACGCAGGTTAGATGTGAGATAGCAGGTACGTTGTATTTCTGTTGAATCTCGCTTGCAAGCTGGATCGTATTGCCCTTTGTGCTTCCACCGGCACCGTAAGTAACGCTCATGTAGCTTGGCTGCAGTTTGGCGATGCCGAGAGTGGCAGTTTCTACATTGGCAAAATCAGTATCTTTTTTTGGAGGAAAGACCTCGAAGGATAAGGAGGTCTGTTCTTGTCTGAGTAATTCTCTTATTTTCATCGTATGTATACCTCGTTGTCTGAAAAACAGCAGACCATTATGATCTGCTGTCTTTCTATGCTTTTAGGTTAGGGTTTATTTGCGTAACTGTTCAGAACCCACTCATGTATTCGCAAAACCGCACGATAACTCATGCTTTCTCACTGCTGCGCAGTTACTTATTTTCAAGCAATTTGTCAATGCTTACCAGTTTCACGCTGAGTACGAAGATTTTAGCAGCTTCCCGGATCTCTTGCAGTGTCGGATAAGAAGGTGCAATACGGATGTTGGAATCTTTTGGATCCTTGCCGTATGGGAATGTAGCACCTGCACCGGTCATTACAAGACCTGCTTCTTTTGCCTTGGCTACGATTGCCTTAGCGCATCCGTCCATGGAATCGAAGGAAATGAAATATCCTCCGCGCGGTGCGATCCAGGAACCAATCTCCAGTCCGCCAAGCTCTGTTTCCAGAGTATCAAGTACAGCGTCGAACTTCGGACGCATAATGTCTGCGTGTTTCTTCATATGCTGAACCATGCCATGGATATCTCCAAAGAATCTTGCGTGGCGCAGCTGATTTAATTTGTCATGACCGATGGTCTGGATTTTCATCTGCTTGCGGATGTCAGCAAGGTTGGCATCTGAGGCAGCGATGGCACCGATACCGGAACCTGGGAAGCTGATCTTGGAAGTAGAAGCGAATTTGTATACCATGTCAGGGTGTCCTTCTTTTTTACATTCCATCAGGATCTCGATCAGGTAATCCTGCTTGTCCTCATACAGGTGATGAATACCGTATGCATTGTCCCAGAAGATACGGAAGTCTTCGGCAGCCGGATTCAGTTTGGCGAAACGGTGAACTGTCTCGTCTGAGTATGTGATTCCCTGCGGGTTGGAGTATTTCGGTACACACCAGATACCCTTTACAGCAGGATCGTTATTAACGTATTCTTCGACCATATCCATGTCAGGACCGGTTGGAGTCATCGGGATATTGATCATTTCTATTCCAAAGTATTCGGTAATGGCAAAGTGACGGTCGTATCCAGGTACCGGACATAAGAACTTAACCTTGTCCAGTTTGCACCATGGAGTGCTTCCCATAACACCGTGTGTCATAGAACGTGCAATGGTGTCGTACATAACATTCAGACTGGAATTGCCGAAGATGATAATATTGTCTTTTGGAACTTCCATCATATCTGCAAGAAGCTGTTTGGCTTCTTTGATTCCGTCCAAAACACCATAGTTACGGCAGTCAACACCTTCTTCACATACAAGGTCTGAGTCACTTGTGAGTACATCCATCATACCCATAGACAGATTCAGCTGTTCGGTAGATGGCTTACCACGTGACATATCCAACTTGATGCCTTTGGCTTTTACTTTCTTGAATTCTTTCTCCAGATTACTTTTTAAGCTTAATAATTCTTCTTTTGATAAATCCTTATACGCAGTCACTTCAACACATCCTCCAATTACTTATATACTTATGTGATAACATCAACGTGTATAATTTTACCATAAATTGAAAAATCGTCAATTATTTCTTGCAAAATAAATTATAAAAACTTCGATTTTGGCAATAAAAATGAATATATGTGAAATGTGAATGCGGATTTTATTCATTTTTGCAAGAAATTGTTATGAAAAGATCAAATAAAGCACACATATCGGGATTGGTATCGTACATGCATTCCGGATGCCACTGGACACCCAGGGCAAATGTGTGGGCATCAGACTCCAGCGCTTCGATCACACCGTCATCGGTAAAGGCAGATGGGATCAGATGCTGTGCAGGGGTTTGGATAATCTGATGGTGATAAGAATTAGTGAAAGTATAAGAGCCAAAGAGCCTGTGGAGTATACTGTTTTTCGTAAATGTTACTTTGTGGGAAGGGTCACTTCGATGGAATGTCTGCTGAAAATGACTGATGCAAGGTTCTTGGGTAAGTGAGATGTCCTGGTAAATACTTCCGCCAAGTGCAGCGTTTAAGACTTGCATACCACGGCAGATTGCAAGAAGAGGTCTGTTATAGGAAAGAACTGACCGGATCAGGGCTAGATGAAATATATCAGTGGCTAGGTCTGTTGTGCCAATACCCGGCAAAGGATCTTCGCCAAGAAGAGTGGGAGTGATGTCGTTACCGCCGCAGAACAGGAAACCGTCACAGAAAGACAGCTCATCCATAGAAGGGCAGATATCGGTGATCGGAAGCAGTACAGGGATACCGCCGGAAGCCTCAATGGCATGAATATAAGGTGTGGATACAAACTGACGCTGCGCGCCTGGGGATTCTGAGAATCCGCAGACTGCGATACCGATGACTGGTTTCATGAAGGCTCCTTTAATGATGTGATTACGGCTAAGATGCCACGGATTGCATGCGATGTGATTACAGCTAAGACGCCACGGATTGCTTCGTGTTATGCATCTTAATATATGCAAAAGGAGCACTGCTTATGCAGTGCTCCTGATAAAATCATAGTCAGCTTATCAAGCTGCTTCATAGATATGAAGATTAGTTGGTGTGATTTTTTGCTTCCTGCATCTTCATAGCACGAACCTTTAACGGCAGACCGAACAGATTGATGAATCCGTCTGCATCGTGGTGGTCATACAGATCACCGGTTGTGAAGCTTGCAAGAGACTCGCTGTACAGTGAGTATGGAGAAGTAGTACCGGCTTTTGTGATATTACCTTTGTACAGTTTGAATTTTACTTCACCTGTCACATATTCCTGTGTGCTTTCGATGAATGCCTGGATTGCTTCGCGCAGTGGTGTGAACCATTTTCCTTCATATACTACCTGAGACAGCTTATTGCCCATCTCTTCTTTTACTTCATAAGTAGCACGGTCTAATACCAGTTCTTCCAGCTGCTGATGTGCTTCGTACAGGATGGTTCCGCCAGGTGTCTCGTATACACCACGAGATTTCATACCTACAACACGGTTCTCAACGATATCGATGATACCGATACCATGCTTGCCGCCAAGTTCGTTCAGCTTGCGGATGATGTCAGATACCTTCATTTCTACGCCGTTAACGCTCTTCGGTACACCTTTTTCAAATGTCATTGTAACGTATTCCGGCTCATCTGGTGCCTTTTCTGGTGTAACACCGAGTACCAGCAGGTGATCGTAATTAGGTTCGTTAGCCGGATCTTCCAGTTCCAGACCTTCGTGGCTGATATGCCAGATGTTACGGTCGCGGCTGTAGCTGTGGCTTGCGTCAAATGGAAGGTCGATGCCATGTGCTTTACAGTATTCGATTTCATCTTCGCGTGACTGCATGGTCCATACATCTGTCATTCTCCAAGGAGCAATGATCTTGATGTCCGGAGCCAGAGCTTTGATACCAAGTTCGAAACGGATCTGGTCATTTCCTTTACCGGTAGCACCGTGACAGATTGCAACAGCGCCTTCTTTTCTGGCAATCTCTACCAGTTTCTTAGCGATAGCAGGACGAGCCATAGATGTACCTAACAGATATTTGTCCTCGTATACAGCGTGTGCCTGTACACATGGTACAATGTAATTGTCGCAGAAATCGTCTACGATATCTTCAATATATAATTTGGAAGCGCCGGACATTTTAGCACGCTCTTCCAGTCCGTCAAGCTCTTCTGCCTGTCCACAGTCGATACAGCAGCAGACAACGTCGTAATCAAATGTTTCTTTCAGCCACGGAATGATCGCTGTTGTATCAAGTCCGCCAGAATATGCAAGAACAACTTTTTCTTTCATAATTAAATACCCTCCGATTTGTAAATGTGTGTTAATGTTTAATAAATATAACTGTTCAAAAACCTGGTCAGATAGATCGGATATTTCGAACGGTTATGCTTGCTTTATCAAATGACAACACCAACTATACACTAAAATTTATAAATATGCAAGGTAAATACTGTAAATAGAGATGAATAATATGCATGAAAAATGAATTAATATGCACAAAAAATATAAAAATCAAAGGCAGAGTATTTACAATGGACAAATAGTGGTCTAAACTATGTATTAAAACATCGATATTGCGAAAGAGAGGGTAACAATATGATTAAAGTTGGAATTATAGGTTCTACTGGTTATGCCGGAGCAGAGCTTGTAAGAATACTTACAGGACATAAAGAAGCAGAGATTGTGTGGTATGGTTCGAGAAGTTATGTGGACAAACAGTATGCGGATGTATACCGCAATATGTTCCAGATCGTGGATGCCGCTTGTATGGATGATAATATGGATGAACTTGCCAGACAGGTGGATGTGATCTTTACAGCTACACCACAGGGACTGTGCGCCTCTCTGGTGAATGAAGATATATTATCGAAGACAAAGATCATCGATCTGAGTGCGGACTTTCGTATTAAAGATGTATCGGTCTATGAGAAATGGTACGGCATCGAGCATAAGAGTCCGGAGTTTATCAACGAGGCGGTATATGGATTGTGCGAGATCAACAGAGATAAGGTAAAAGGAGCAAGACTGGTAGCTAATCCGGGATGCTATACCACATGCTCTATTTTGACTGCATATCCATTGGCGAAAGAAGGCATCATTGATATGAGCACATTGATCGTAGATGCCAAGTCCGGTACTTCCGGAGCAGGAAGAGGAGCAAAGCTTCCGAATCTGTTCTGTGAAGTTAATGAGAATATGAAGCCATACGGTGTGGCAACTCACAGACATACACCGGAGATTGAGGAGCAGCTTGGATATGCATCCGGTGAAAAAGTAGTGATCAATTTCACACCGCATCTTGTGCCGATGAACCGTGGTATTCTGGCTACGGAATATGCATCTCTGAAAAAAGATGTTACTTATGAAGATGTAAAAGCAATTTATGATAAATACTATGCAGATGAGAAGTTTGTCCGTGTGCTGAAGGAGAACGAACTTCCGGAAACCAAATGGGTAGAGGGCAGTAATTATGTGGATATTAATTTCAAGATTGATCCGCGTACCAATCGGATTATCATGATGGGAGCCATCGATAATCTGGTAAAAGGAGCAGCAGGACAGGCTGTTCAGAATATGAACCTGATGTTTGGAATGGATGAAGCAGAAGGACTGAACCTTGTGCCGATGTTCCCATAGTATCGTGTGATACAGGGCACAGATCCGATTACGGGACAGAATGGAGAAGAATAATGATAAGGGTAATGACTATCGAAGATTATGATGAAGTATATGCGTTGTGGAAGAAAATCCGCGGATTTGGCATTCGCAGTATCGACGATTCCAGGAAAGGCGTGGACCGGTTTCTGAAGCGGAATCCTACGACCAGTGTGGTTGCTGAGAAGGATGGCAGGATTGTCGGAAGCATCCTTTGCGGACATGACGGAAGACGGGGCTGTTTCTATCATGTATGCGTGGATGAGAATTACCGTAGACATGGGATCGGCAAGGCAATGGTAGTAGCGTCTATGGAAGCACTGAAAGCAGAGCATATTAATAAAGTATGTCTGATCGCATTTACCAGTAACGATGGTGGAAATGCGTTCTGGAATACGATTGGCTGGACCAGAAGACTGGATCTGAATTACTATGATTTTACACTGAATGCAGAGAATATTACCGCATTTAATCAGGGCACATAAACGAACAGATAATAAGAAAGGTGGAAAGAACATGGAGAAAATCAAAGGTGGAGTTACCGCAGCAAAAGGATTTGAAGCATCAAGTACAGCAGCAGGTATTAAATATAAAGACAGAACAGATATGGCACTGATCTACAGTCAGGTACCATGCGAGGCGGCAGGAACATTTACTACTAATGTGGTAAAAGCAGCGCCTGTGAAATGGGACCGCCAGGTCGTAGACAGCGGCAAGAAAGCGCAGGCAGTGATCGTGAACTCAGGCATTGCTAATGCATGTACCGGAGCAGAGGGTTTTGGATATTGCAAGGATACAGCAGAAGCAGCAGCTAAATATCTGTCCGTAGATGCAGAAGGAGTTCTGATCGGTTCTACCGGCGTTATCGGTAAGCAGATGCCAATCGATAAGCTGACAGCAGGCATCGAAATACTGGCTGGTAAGAAGAATGACAGTATTGAGAATGGTACAGAGGCTGCCAAAGCTATTATGACTACAGACACTCATGAGAAAGAACTGGCAGTGACGATTCAGGTGGGTGGTAAGACCGTAACTATCGGAGGTATGGCAAAGGGGTCCGGAATGATCCATCCAAATATGTGCACTATGCTTGCATTTGTTACAACAGATGCTGTTATTACAAAGGAAGCACTGCAAAAAGCACTTAGTGAAGATGTTGTAGATACTTATAATATGATTTCTGTAGATGGAGATACCTCAACCAATGATACGGCACTTGTGCTGGCAAATGGTATGGCTGAGAACCCGATGATTGAGTATGGTACAGAAGATTATCAGACATTCAAGGCTGCGCTTCACGAGATCAATGAATATCTTGCAAAGCAGATCGCAGGAGACGGTGAAGGGGCAACAGCACTTTTTGAAGTCAAAGTAAAGGGTGCTGAGAGTGTGAAAGCAGCTAAAGTGCTTGCCAAGTCAATCGCATGCTCTAATCTTACCAAGACGGCCATTGCAGGTCACGATGCCAACTGGGGAAGAATCGTATGTGCGATGGGTTATTCCGGAGCACAGTTTGATCCTGAGAAAGTAGACCTGTTCTTCGAGAGCAAAGCAGGAAAGATCCAGATTGCAGAAGATGGCGTAGCACTTGATTTCAGCGAAGAGAAAGCAACTGAGATTCTTTCACAGCCGGAAGTAACAGCAATTGCTGATGTGAAAATTGGTGATGCAGAGGCAACGGCGTGGGGATGTGATCTGACGCATGGCTATATTGAGATCAATGCAGATTACAGAAGTTAGGAGACAGGAAAATGGATAAGAATATGAAGCAGTATCTGGATAAGGCAGAGGTGTTGATCGAAGCGTTGCCTTATATCCAGAAGTTTAACCGTAAGGTTATCGTTGTAAAATACGGCGGAAGTGCGATGGTAGATGAGAATCTGAAAAAGCGTGTCATCGAAGATGTGACACTGCTGAAGCTGGTTGGATTTAAACCGATCATTGTACATGGCGGTGGTAAGGAGATCAGCCGCTGGGTAAGCAAGGTTGGCATGGAACCGAAATTCATCAACGGTCTTCGCGTTACAGATGAACCTACCATGGAACTGGCTGAGATGGTACTGGGAAAGGTCAACAAAGAGCTGGTACAGATGGTAGAGAGCCTGGGCGTACGCGCCATCGGTCTCAGTGGCAAGGATGGTGGACTTTTGAATGTTACGAAGAAATATTCCAATGGCGAAGATATCGGATACGTAGGAGAGATACAGAAGGTAAATGCGGATATTTTGTGGGATCTTCTGGACAAAGATTTTCTTCCGATCGTATGTCCAATCGGTTTGGATGACAGCTTCCATACCTATAATATCAATGCAGATGATGCGGCATGTGCCATTGCCCGTGCAATGAATGCAGAGAAGCTTGCATTCCTGACAGATATCGAAGGCGTGTACAAAGATCCAAACGATCCGGCTACGCTGATCTCAGAACTTCAGATTTCTGAGGCAAAGGAATTTATCGAAAAAGGTTATATCGGAGGCGGTATGCTGCCGAAGCTCAATAACTGTATTGACGCCATTGAGAATGGTGTATCCAGAGTACATATTCTGGATGGAAGAATTCCGCACTGCCTGCTTCTGGAGATTTTTACGAATAAGGGAATTGGTACAGCCATTCTAAAAGATGGCGATGAAATGTATTCTAACAAATAGAGTCGTCTAAAAAACCAATCAGTGGATATACTAACGGTAGGATAACAGGAGGTAGATCTATGATTGGTTTTTTGATTGCGCTTCTTTCGGGTGCGCTGATGAGTGTTCAAGGAGTGTTTAACACGCAGGTGACGAAGACGACAGGTATGTGGGTGAGCAACGGCTGGGTACAGCTCAGTGCTTTTCTTGTGTGTGCAGTGGCATGGCTGATCGCAGGACGGGATGAGATCCGTACGATCGCAGAAGTCGAACCCAAATATATGCTGCTTGGAGGTGCTATCGGTGCGGGGATTACGTGGACGGTTATTAAGAGCATGGATCAGCTGGGACCTGCAAAAGCGGCGCTTTTGATCGTTATTTCACAGCTCATTGTGGCTTACGTAATTGAACTTCTGGGACTCTTTGGCATCGAGAAAGAACCATTGGAATGGCGAAAGGCAGGCGGTATGCTGCTGGCGTTGATTGGAGTTGCAATTTTCCAGTGGAAATAGTAGAATATTCTTACCTGAGCATAGGAAGAGGGTATTTACGGTGTCGACAGCTGTAAAGGAGCAAATATGCGGGACAGGAAAAAGAGAATAACAGTAGTCATAATGCTCTGCATTCTGCTTGCGGTGGTGTCAGGGTGCGGTAAAGAGAAGCATTCAGATACGCTGGAAGAAGTGCAGAAGAGAGAGAAAACCGAGTCTGTAGAAGTGTCAGATGAGACGGAAAACGAGGCAGATGAAACGGAGCAGACAGTAGATACAGAATCTGTGAAGAAAGCAGGGAGCGAAGGCGTGATCTATGTATTTGTATGCGGGCAGGTAGCAAGTCCCGGGGTCTATGAGCTCCCGGAAGGAAGCAGAATCTGTCAGGCAATTGATGCAGCAGGCGGGATGCTTGACACAGCATCGACGGACTGGGTGAATCAGGCTGAGACTGCAGAGGATGGGCAGAAGATTTATGTACCATCGACAGAAGAAGCAGAGACAATGCCCGAAGGTCAGCAGACCGGTCAGATGCAGGAGACATCATCGGCAGAGGGAACCGATGGAAAAGTGCATCTGAATGCGGCGTCCAGGGAAGAACTTATGACTCTGACCGGAATCGGAGAGAAGAAAGCAGACGCCATTATCCGATACCGGGAATCTAATGGCGGTTTCCAATCTGTAGATGAACTGATGCAGGTGGAAGGAATTAAAGAAGGAACTTATAATAAGATCAAAGACAGTATTGTGATATAGAGGGTGAGAGTAACATGATGAATAAAAGAGTGCTGGTTGTAGACGATGAGAAGCTGATCGTAAAGGGAATCCGCTTCAGTCTGGAACAGGATGATATGAAGGTAGATTGTGCGTATGATGGCGAGGAGGCACTGAAACTTGCGAGAGAGAATACGTATGATATGATCCTGCTGGATATTATGCTTCCGAAATTCGACGGATTCGAAGTGTGCAGACAGATCCGGGAGTTTTCGGATGTGCCGATTATCATGCTGACAGCAAAAGGGGATGACATGGATAAGATCCTGGGACTGGATTACGGTGCAGATGATTACATTACCAAGCCGTTCAATATTCTGGAAGTGAAAGCAAGGATCAAGGCGATTTTCAGGAGAATCGGACGAAAAGATGCATCAGAAGATGAGAAGATGCTGGTTCACAGAGATATGAAGATTGATTATGAGAGCCGGAGAGTATTTATCGCTGACCGGGAAGTGAACCTGACGGCCAAGGAATTCGATCTTCTGGAGCTTCTGGCAAAGAATCCGAATAAAGTATACAGCAGAGAGAATCTGTTGAATATGGTCTGGGGCTACGAATATCCGGGGGATGCAAGAACAGTGGATGTACATATCCGGAGACTGAGAGAGAAGATTGAGACACATCCAAGCGATCCAAAGTATGTGTATACAAAGTGGGGAGTTGGTTATTATTTCAAGGCTTAAACGTTATATCAGAATCAGAGTATTCAAGAGCCTGCGCCTGTATATTACGGTGCTTTTGATGCTTGTCGGCATCATTCCGTGCCTGGTGCTTAAAGGGCTGGTTCTTAAAAGCTATGAGACCAGAGCAGTCGAAGTGCGTACTGCCGAAATCCAGAATCAATGCACGATTCTGTGCAGTCAGCTCAGCAATTCTAACTATCAGGACAATGGCATTTCAGACATTATTCAATCAGAGCTTACACAGCTTGCAAATGTATATCATGGGCGGATTATGGTCATTGACAATGATTTCTGCATCATGAGTGACACGGATGATAAGGACGTGGGACGGAAGATGGTGGCAGAATCTGTAGTGAAATGTTTCCGCGGGGACAAGGCTTTTCGTTATGACAGGGATAACCGTTTTATCGAAGTGACCGCGCCCATCCGAGTGTCAGAAGACAGTGAGATCACAGGAGTGGTGCTTGTCAGTGTATCAACCGATACGGTTGCAGCGACCAAAGCACTGCTGGCAAAGAAAACGAATATGGTAGAGCTTGCGATTATTCTGATCGTAGTGATTGCAGCATTTTTCCTGGGAACGATCATGGTGCGTCCGTTTGCAAGGATTACCAGATCCATTGGAGATCTTCAGGATGGATATGATGCAGATTATCTGCACGTGTATACCTATAAAGAGACTACTCTGATCTCAGATGCATTTAACCAGATGCTTGGAAGATTGAAGAAGCTGGATGATTCCCGTCAGGAATTTGTGTCCAACGTGTCTCATGAACTGAAGACACCATTGACATCTATGAAGGTGCTGTCGGATTCTCTGTTGTCGCAGGAGGAAGTTCCGGTGGAACTGTACCGCGAATTTATGGGGGATCTGTCAGAAGAGATCGAGCGAGAGAATAAGATTATTAACGATCTGCTGTCTCTGGTGAAAATGGATAAGACAGCAGCAGCCATGAATATCCAGTCAGAGAATATCAATGAACTGATTGAAAAGATTCTGAAGCGTCTGCAGCCGCTTGCATCGGAGGCAAATGTGGAAGTAGTATACGAAAGCTTTCGTCCGGTAACGGCAGAGGTGGATGAAGTGAAGCTGTCGCTTGCCATTTCCAATCTGGTAGAGAATGCGATCAAGTATAATCGGGAGAATGGCTGGGTACATGTCTCTTTAAATGCAGATCATAAGTATGTCTATATAGAAGTGGCAGATTCTGGGATCGGTATTCCGGAGACAGAGACGGAGCATATATTTGAGCGATTCTATCGGGTGGATAAGTCGCATTCCAGAGAGATCGGCGGTACCGGACTTGGACTTTCCATTGCGCGCAATGCAGTAGTTATGCACCGTGGTGCAATCAAAGTGTTCAGCCAGCCGGGGGAAGGTACGACATTTTCCGTAAGAATCCCGATCAATTATGCAGGTTAGGAGGCAAGTATGAAAAAGAGTGGATGGATGATCGCATTGCTTATGTTCGGTTGTCTTCTGACAGTGGGATGCCATAAGGAAGAATCTTATGATATGCAGATCTATTATCTCAATTCAGAAGAAACAGCATTGAATACCGAGGGATATAATCTGAAGTCTGATAAAGCAGAAGGGCAGGTACAGGAAGTCCTGAAGAAGATGCAGAATCCAAAGGATTCGGTAGAATGTGTGCCTGCAATTCCGACAGATCTGATGATCACAGATATTCGCCTGGAAGACGGAAGGCTGGATCTGTATTTCAGTGAGGATTATAACATTCTGGATGCGGCATCGGAGGCACTTTTGCAGGCTGCGGTGGTACAGACTGTGACACAGATTGATGGAGTGGAGCGAGTACAGTTCCATGTAGCCGACGAGGTGCTGAAAGATCATCATGGCGATGAGGTGGGTTATCTGCGCAGTGAGGACTTTGTGCAGAAATAAGAGAACTGATAGAAAAGATTATACGAAAAATCATTAATAAGATAAAAGATAAAATAAATAAAAGAAAACTATTTGCTCTATGTGTGCTGTATCTGGTCATTATGCTGGTTATGGTAAGTCGTGAAATGATGACTGGTGCAGGAATATTTGTTACATTTCCGGTGGATACAGTGGAAAACGGAAGATTGGTGACGGTAACGGGTGAGGTGTTTCGGATAGACGAAACGGAAGAGTATCAGACATTATATCTGAAAAGGGTTGGAATCAGTGATGGCAGACAGAACATACAGGAGCGATATTTTCTTGCATATGTCAAAGGAAATCATTCCTTTGCACTTGGCAATAAGATAAAGGCGTCCGGATCTCTGGAATTCTTTGAGAATGAAAGAAATCCCGGCGCTTTTTCCAGAAAGAAGTATTATCGGACACAAGGAATTCCTGCCTGTATCTGGGCAGAAGAAGCAGAACTTGTGAATAGGAATACGGATCTGTTCAGGGAAAGACTGAGGCTCTTAAGAAAGAGATGGTCGGAAACTGTCCTGCAGATTCTGGGAGAGAAAAAAGGCGGGATACTGAATGCTATGCTTCTGGGAGATAAGCAGAAGATGGACGCTGAGATAAAAGAGCAGTATCAGTTAAATGGGATTGCCCATATACTGGCAATATCCGGGCTGCATCTGTCTTTTGTCGGACTTGGATTTTATCGTTTTGTGCGCAGAACAAGTGGCTCGTATCTGGCGGGAGGCTTGGCAGGGATTACATTTCTGTTGCTTTATATTGCCATGATCGGCTGTACTGTATCGGCAGTCCGGGCGGTAATTATGTTCTGTATGCAGGTGGGAGCTGATATGACGGGCAGAGTGAATGACAGGTTGACCGCGTATACACTTGCCATGGCAGGTGTGATCTGGTGGAGACCGCTGGCATTTCTTGATGCAGGTTTTCAGTTGTCTTTCGGTGCAGTAGGAGCGGTGCTGTTTCTTTATCCGATAATCGCGTCAGAGAAGAATGCGTTTGGAAAACTGGCAGAGAGTCTAAGGGTCAGCGTTTGCATTGAACTTCTTACAGTTCCGGTGATCCTGCATCATTATTACGAACTGCCGACCTGGTCGGTGTTATTGAATCTGATCGTGATTCCACTTATGAGTCTGGTGCTGTTGCTTGGGTTTCTGGGTGGTATGGGACTTATGCTGATACGTCCGGCAGGAATCGGTATGCTGTATGGATGTGGATATATCCTGGATTTTTTTGAATTGTTGTGTAAGGGTATGGAATATCTTCCCGGAAGAAGACTGACAACCGGAAGACCGGGAACCGCCGGGATCATTTTGTATTATATGATATTAGCAATCGTTGTGTTTTGGTACCGCAAGCAGAAAGAAGTGTGCGAAGAAGTGAAGGACGTGCACTTCATGCCAGGGACAGGCTTGCGGCTCATTTTATTGGCAGCAGGCATTTTTGCATTGGTGATGAATTGTCCTGCGTTCCGTCACACAGGGCTGGAAATCACATTTTTGGACGTAGGACAGGGAGACTGTGCTTTTGTGCGGACGGAGGGTGGGAGGACCTGTCTGATTGATGGAGGCAGCAGTGATACGAAGAAGGTGGGACGATATCAGATCGAGCCATTTCTAAAATGCAGAGGAGTGAGAAGGCTCGACTATGTATTTGTCAGTCACGGAGATATGGATCATATCAATGGTTTGGAAGAGCTGCTTGAGCGGCAGCAGGAAGGTATAGCCATCGCCTGTATGGTATTGCCGGAGCGGAAGTTATGGGATGGCAAGCTGGAACAGCTTTACGAGCTGGCGACATCCAATGGAATCCGTGTTGTAACAATACAGAAAGGTCAGGAGATTTCATGGGAAGATGTGACACTTACCTGTCTGGAACCGTGTGCAGAGAGATTTGAGAAAGCAAGTGGTGAGATATCGGGTAATGCAGCATCTATGGTGCTGGAATTACAGTATGGAGAATTGAAGGTGCTGTTTACCGGAGATGTGGAAGGTGAGGGAGAAGAAATACTGACAGAAGATATGAAAGAAGACTGTACAGTATTAAAAGTTGCGCATCATGGATCAAGAAATTCTACTTCAGAAGCATTTCTTAAGAAATCGGAACCGATGCTTGCCATTATTTCAGCAGGACGGGAAAACCGGTACGGGCATCCACATGCGGAGACAATGGAACGGTTAACAGTGGAAGGGTGCAGTATTTTGAATACGGCAGAATGCGGTGCGATTACTCTCAGACAGACTGGAAAAGAGGTGGCAAATTTGCGGATTATCCAGTATAATAGGTTCTATGAAAAGTTTGAATGAAGATATTAAGCAGGGACAATTTAAGAATATATATCTGCTGTACGGGGAAGAGGATTATCTGAAAAAGCAGTACAGGGACCGGCTGGTGAAAGCGATGCTGCCGGAGGGTGATACTGTGAATTATGCCCATTATGAAGGTAAGGGAATTCCTGTCGGAGGGATCATTGATCTGGCTGAGACGATGCCTTTTTTTGCAGAACGCAGACTGATCGTTATTGAGGATTCCGGGCTGTTTAAGAGTAGTGCGGCGGAGTTTGCGGATTATATAAAGAATCTGCCGGAGACCACCTGTTTTCTGTTTGTGGAGAATGAAATCGACAAACGGAATAAGCTATACAAGGTAGTGAAGGATAAAGGACGCGTGGTAGAGATGGCGCGTCAGGATGAGAAGACGTTGACAATCTGGCTGATGGGACTGATCCGTAAGGAAGGCAAGCAGATCCGAGAGTCCACGATCCGGCACATCCTGGATCGGGCAGGCACGGATATGAAGAATCTTGAGACAGAGATGGAGAAGCTTTTCACCTATACGATCGATCGGGATGAGATTACAGACGAGGATGTGGATGCGGTGTGTACCGCACAGATTGAAGGACACATTTTTGAGATGGTAGATGCAGTAGCGGTTGGGGATAAGAAGAAAGCCCTGGATTATTATTATGATCTGCTGGCACTTAAGGAGCCGCCGATGCGTATCTTATACATGCTGACCAAGCAGTTCCGGTCACTTCTGGTGGTACAGTCACTGATGCGGCGGGGCATGGCACAGAAGCAGGTTGCTTCTGAAGCGGGGCTTCATCCATTTGTAGCAGGCAAATGCATGCGACAATGCCGAAGCTTCAGCCAGGATCAGCTAAAGGATATTCTGGAACTTGGAGTAGAATTGGAAACAGACGTTAAGACAGGGCGTATGAAGGATACGACCTGTGTGGAATTATTTATACTGTCTCCGCAGACCGGTGGACAGCAGAGAGCTTAGAACAGTCTGACGAAGATAGAGCAGAAGAATTTAGAAGAAGATGGAAGGAAGATAAGAAAAACATGGCAGGAACAGACCAGAGTAAAATTCGTAACTTTTGTATTATAGCGCATATCGACCACGGGAAATCGACCCTGGCAGACCGTATTATTGAGATGACAGGACTTCTGACCAGCCGGGAGATGCAGGCGCAGGTACTGGATAATATGGAGCTTGAGCGAGAACGTGGTATCACGATTAAGTCTCAGGCAGTGCGTACGGTGTATAAGGCGAAAGATGGAGAAGAGTATATCTTTAACCTGATCGACACTCCGGGACATGTAGACTTTAATTACGAGGTATCCAGAAGTCTGGCGGCCTGTGATGGCGCAATCCTTGTAGTAGATGCAGCGCAGGGTGTGGAAGCACAGACCCTCGCTAATGTATATCTGGCATTGGATCACGATCTGGATGTGATGCCGGTGATCAACAAGATTGATCTTCCGAGCGCAGAGCCGGAGCGTGTTATTGAGGAGATTGAAGATGTGATCGGTATTGAAGCAGAGGATGCACCACGTATTTCTGCCAAGACCGGACTGAATGTAGAGGAAGTACTGGAGCAGATTGTAGAGAAGATTCCGGCTCCGGGCGGAGATCCAAAGGCACCGCTGCAGGCACTGATCTTTGACTCATTATATGATGCTTATAAGGGCGTCATCGTGTTCTGCCGTCTGATGGAAGGTACGATAAAGAAGGGTACGCCGATTCGCATGATGGCGACCGGAGCAGAGGCAGAGGTTGTTGAAGTGGGATATTTCGGAGCAGGACAATTTATTCCATGTGACGAACTGAGTGCAGGTATGGTAGGCTATGTGACCGCCAGTCTGAAGAATGTAAAGGACACCCGTGTGGGTGATACGATCACGAATGCGCAGGATCCTTGTGCAGAGCCATTGCCGGGATATAAGAAGGTGAATCCGATGGTATATTGCGGACTCTATCCGGCGGACGGAGCCAAGTATCCGGACCTTCGTGACGCACTGGAAAAGTTACAGTTAAATGATGCATCGCTGCAGTTTGAGCCGGAGACATCAATTGCATTGGGATTTGGATTCCGCTGCGGCTTCCTGGGACTTTTGCATTTAGAGATCATTCAGGAGCGTCTGGAGAGAGAATATAATCTGGATCTGGTAACAACAGCACCGGGCGTTATTTACAAGGTGCATAAGACCAATGGAGAGGTCATGGATCTGACGAATCCGTCGAACCTGCCAGACCCATCTGAGATTGAATACATGGAAGAGCCAATGGTAAAAGCAGAGATCATGGTGACTTCAGAATATATCGGAACGATCATGGATCTGTGTCAGGAACGCAGAGGTATCTATCAGGGCATGGAATATATCGAAGAGACCAGAGCAGTACTGCACTATCACCTGCCGCTGAATGAGATCATTTACGATTTCTTTGATGCGCTGAAATCCCGCTCCAGAGGTTATGCATCGTTTGATTATGAGATGCTTGGCTATCAGCAGTCCAACCTTGTGAAGCTGGACATTCTGATTAACAAAGAGACAGTGGATGCATTGTCATTTATCGTATTTGAGGGCAGTGCATACGAGCGCGGCAGAAAGATGTGTGAGAAGCTGAAAGAGGAGATTCCGAGACATCTCTTTGAGATTCCGATCCAGGCAGCAGTGGGAAGTAAGATTATTGCCAGAGAGACGGTAAAAGCGATGCGTAAGGACGTGCTTGCCAAGTGCTATGGCGGTGATATTTCGCGTAAGCGTAAGCTGCTGGAGAAACAGAAGGAAGGTAAGAAGCGTATGCGTCAGGTGGGCAATGTAGAGATTCCGCAGGAAGCATTTATGAGTGTATTGAAGCTGGATGAGAATTAATGAAAAAAGAATTAGAATTATATCTGCATATTCCCTTTTGTGTAAGCAAATGCAAGTACTGTGACTTTCTGTCGGCACCATCTGGTGAAGAACAACGGCAGATCTATGTCGAACGGTTATGCCGCAGGATCCGTTACTGGTCGGATGTGATACACAATTATGGATATGAGATCGTCAGTATATTTGTGGGCGGGGGAACTCCGTCCATTTTGACAGAAGCGCAGATCACGCAAGTTTTTGAAGCAGTTTATGAGAGCTTTCCAATCAGGGAAGATGCAGAGATCACGCTGGAAATGAATCCGGGAACCGATGTGAAAGATAAGCTTCCAGTGTATCGTAAGCTTGGAATCAATCGGCTGAGCATGGGGCTTCAGTCTGCTGATAACAAAGAACTGAAGTGTCTGGGACGAATTCACACATATGAAGATTTCAGACAGGTGTATCAGTGGGCAAGAGAGGCCGGATTTACCAATGTTAACGTGGATCTCATGTCAGCGATTCCGGGACAGACATTGGAGAGTTACGTAGATACACTTCGAAAGGTGGCAGATCTTGAACCAGAACACATTTCTGCATACAGTCTGATCATTGAGGAAGGTACGCCGTTTTGTGAGCGGTATGGGGAAGGCAGACACGCAGAAGAACTGCCAGATGAGGATACAGAACGGCAGATGTATGTGCGCACCAGAGAGATTCTGGAAGACTATGGTTATCACCGCTATGAGATCTCTAATTATGCGAAAGATGGTTATGAATGCAGGCACAATCTGGGTTACTGGGACAGAAAAGAATATCTGGGACTCGGCGCAGGTGCATCGTCACTGATGGATCATATCCGATGGAAGGAACCAGATCATATCGGACCGAGTACGGGACTGGTGCTGGAAGAGCGGGAAGACTTCACCAGACTCAGCAGAAAAGATGAGATGGAAGAATTTATGTTCCTGGGACTACGTAAGATCAAAGGTGTGTCGGAACAAGATTTTTATAAATCATTCAAAGTGTCGATGGATGAAGAATATAAAGATAATATAGAAAATCTGATAAAAGAGGGACTGTTAGTAAGAGAAGAGGATCGGATCCGACTGACAGACCGGGGAATTGATCTCAGTAATTATGCACTCAGTCAGTTCCTGTTAGGGAAATAAAAAACACAGCCACTGGAACTTCCATGGCTGTGTTTTTTACTTTACAGGAAATTGCTTTCCTGTAAAGTAAAAATCGCTCCGCGAGAATGTGCCAAGGCACATTCTTTGCTCTTGTATATTACCGTTCGTCTTTGTGAGCCAGAGCTGCCTCTACGAATCCGCGGAATAACGGATGTGGGCGGTTTGGTCTGGACTTCAGTTCCGGATGTGCCTGAGTGGCGATAAACCACGGATGTTCCGGAATCTCTACCATCTCTACGATACGTCCGTCCGGTGACAGCCCGGAGAGCATCATGCCTGCTTTTTCCAGCTGGTCACGGTAGTCATTATTAACCTCGTAACGATGACGATGACGTTCCTCGATATTTTCTGAACCATAGAGCTGATACGCCTTTGACTCTTTGTTCAGTACACATGGATAAGAACCAAGTCTCAGTGTACCACCGATGTCTTCGATGCCGATCTGATCCGGCATGATGTGAATGACAGGGTTCGTTGTCTGAGGATCAAGTTCTACGCTGTGTGCGTCTTTCAGTCCGACTACATCTCTTGCAAATTCTACGATGGAAAGCTGCATACCAAGACACAGTCCCAGGAATGGGAGACCGTGGGTTCTTGCATAGCGGATCGCTTCGATCTTACCATCGATACCGCGGTCGCCGAAACCTCCCGGTACCAGAATACCATCTACATCACTGAACAGCTCGTCCGCATTCTCAGGAGTCACTGTTTCAGAGTCAATCCATTTGATGTGTACCGTAGCACGGCTAAAGATACCGCCGTGTTTCAATGCCTCTACAACACTGATATAAGCATCGTGAAGCTGGATATATTTGCCGACCAGGGCAACAGTTACATCAGTATTCGGATGCTTCAGGTAGTCCACCATCTCTGTCCAGTCTTTCAGATCCGGTTCCGGGCATTCCAGGTGCAGACATTCGCAGACAGCACCGGCCAGATTCTCCTTTTCCATGGCGAGTGGTGCTTCATACAGATATTCTACGTCCAGATTCTGCAGTACGTGATTAGACGGTACATTACAGAACAGTGCGATCTTATCCTTGATGCCGTCAGTCAGCGGGTGTTCAGAACGGCAGACAAGGATGTCCGGCTGGATACCCATTCCCTGGAGATCTTTTACGCTGGCCTGGGTAGGCTTGGTTTTCATTTCCTGAGATGCACGCAGATAAGGAATCAATGTAACATGGATCAGGATGACATTCTCATGTCCTTTATCGTGTTGGAACTGACGGATTGCCTCCAGGAAAGGCTGGCTTTCGATATCGCCTACCGTGCCGCCAACCTCGATGATGGCAATCTCTGTATCCTTAGCAGCAGGATTCCGATGGAATCTGCTCTTGATTTCATTTGTAATATGAGGAATTACCTGTACGGTACCTCCGCCGTAATCACCGCGGCGTTCTTTGTGAAGTACAGACCAGTAGATCTTTCCAGTGGTAACATTGGAATTCTTGGTCAGGCTTTCATCGATAAAACGTTCATAATGTCCCAGGTCCAGGTCAGTCTCAGCTCCGTCATTGGTAACAAATACCTCGCCGTGCTGTACCGGGTTCATTGTGCCTGGGTCAATGTTAATATAAGGATCGAATTTCTGCATGGTTACTTTGTAACCGCGTGCTTTTAAAAGACGTCCCAGAGAAGCAGCTGTGATTCCTTTACCGAGTCCGGATACCACTCCGCCTGTAACAAATACGTATTTTACTGCCATGTGTTCCTCCTTCATATATATGCAGGGGATACCTGCATGTTATCTGATACTATAATACACCGGATTATTTGGCAAATACAGGATTTTTTTCAAATTTGGCTTCATAAGTTGCCTGGATAGACAACTTTTTAAACATTCTGCTGTCTACGTTGCTGACCATGACAGAAGTGTGCGCCTGACATCCTTTCAGCTTCGGAAGCTGTTTCAGAACTTCCTGGGCAGTAGGGTCTGTGGCAGCACTTACGGACAGTGCGATCAATATTTCGTCGGTGTGAAGCCTTGGATTCTTGCTTCCAAGATAATTAACTTTTAATCTCTGGATAGGCTCAATCGCCTCCGGTGAAATGACTTTCCTCTCGTGATCAATACCGGCAAGTTCTTTTAATGCATTCAGAAGAAGTGCAGCTGATGCTCCCAGCAGATCGGATGTCTTGCCTGTGACGATACGTCCGTCTGGCAGTTCCAACGCTGAGGCTGGTGCGCCGGTCTCTTCTGCACGTTTCAATGCGGCATCCACAACATGGCGGTCGTGAACGGTGATTCCGGTCTGATTCATCAGCATCTCGATCTTGTATACTTCATTCTCCGTACATGCGCCTAACAGAAATCTGCGGCGGGAATCGTAGTAGCGGCGGATGATCTCCTGACGGGATGCTTCTCTGCAGGCTTCGTCATCACTGATGCAGAAACCTGCCATATTAACGCCCATGTCAGTCGGTGACTTGTATGGGCTTTCACCATAAATGCGTTCAAATGTGGCACACAGTACCGGGAAGATCTCTACGTCACGATTGTAGTTAACGGTAGTCTCTCCATAAGCTTCCAGATGGAACGGATCAATCATGTTGATGTCGTTCAGGTCTGCGGTAGCTGCTTCATATGCCAGGTTGACCGGATGATTCAATGGGATATTCCAGATCGGGAATGTCTCGAATTTGGCGTAGCCGGCTCTTACCCCACGTTTGTGTTCATGATAGAGCTGTGAAAGGCAGGTCGCCATCTTTCCGCTTCCAGGTCCCGGTGCTGTGACAATGACTAAAGGATGCGTGGTCTCGATGTAATCATTCTTACCATATCCCTCGTCGCTGACGATCAGTGGGACATTAGCCGGATATCCCGGTATTAAATAATGAATATACACTTTGATGCCAAGACGCTCCAGACGCTGCTTGAAGAGATCAGCGGCAGTCTGTCCGGCATATTGGGTAATGACAACACTTCCTACATAAAGACCTGAATTCATATAAGCTTCACGAAGGCGGATTACATCGGTATCGTAGGTTATCCCCAGATCTCCACGTACCTTATTCTTTTCAATGTCTCCGGCACTGATGACGATAACGATCTCAGCCTGGTCGGCCAGTTCTTTTAACATGCGCAGTTTGCTGTCCGGCTGAAAGCCTGGCAGTACTCTGGATGCATGGTAGTCATCAAAAAGCTTGCCTCCGAATTCCAGATACAATTTGTTATCAAAGTGGCTGATACGCTCACGGATGTGAGCAGACTGCATTTCCAGATACTTGTCGTTGTCAAATCCTAATTTCATTTGTATATTCCTCTTCCCCAATGTTATTGCTTTATCCTGCTGATAAAAACTCCAAATCCAAGTATACTACAAATTATATCCTGTTTACAATATTTTCATAAATTATTTGTTGATTTTAAATGGGTCGATATTTATAATTAGAACTGATAAACACAGGAGGACCACTATACTATGGATAATCAGAATAACAGAAATAGTAATAGAAATAATCAGAATGATAATAAGAATAACAAACCGGACAGACAGGGTATCTCCTTTGTCCTGCTGATCGCGTTGATTACTACATTTCTGGTGCTGTCACTCTATCAGTTCCAGAAGACATCATCTGCAGAAGAGATTACGTATGACAAGTTTCTGAACATGATCAAGCATCACAAGGTGCAGGAAGTTACGATTTCCAGTGACAAGATCATGATCAAGGCCAAGAAGGAAAAAGGCGAGACTACAGCGAAGGAATATTATACCGGAGTTGTGGATGATAATACCCTTTCCGAACGACTGTATGAGGCAGGTATTAAATATGAACAGGAGATACCGGATACGACTTCGATGATGGTATTGAATGTGATTGCGACCTTCCTGCCGGTCGTACTGATCGTGGCGATGTTCTACTGGAGCTTCAAGCGGATGTCTAAGGGTGGAGGCATGATGGGTATTGGCAAGAGCAATGCCAAGATGTATGTAGAAAAAGAGACCGGCGTTACATTTAAGGATGTAGCGGGACAAGACGAAGCGAAGGAATCTTTGCAGGAAGTCGTAGATTTCCTGCATAACCCTGGCAAATACACCGGTGTGGGAGCGAAGCTTCCGAAGGGAGCCCTGTTAGTAGGACCTCCGGGAACCGGTAAGACACTGCTTGCGAAGGCAGTAGCGGGAGAGGCGAAGGTGCCGTTTTTCTCGCTGTCAGGATCAGCATTTGTGGAAATGTACGTAGGTGTAGGTGCATCCAGAGTGCGCGACCTGTTTAAGCAGGCACAGCAGATGGCACCATGTATTATTTTTATCGACGAGATCGATGCTATCGGTAAGAGCCGTGATAATCAGTTGGGTGGCAATGATGAACGCGAGCAGACACTGAACCAGTTACTGGCTGAGATGGACGGATTTGATACGAACAAGGGACTGTTGCTTCTGGCAGCAACGAACCGTCCGGAGATTCTGGATCCGGCTCTTCTGAGACCGGGACGTTTCGACCGTCGTATCATCGTAGAACGTCCGGATCTGAAGGGACGTGTAGAGGTACTGAAAGTACATGCCAAGGATGTGCGTATGGATGAGACAGTGGATCTGGAAGAGATCGCACTGGCAACTTCCGGAGCAGTTGGTTCAGACCTTGCCAATATGATCAACGAGGCTGCGATCAATGCAGTTAAACATGGAAGGAATGCAGTATCGCAGAAAGACCTCTTTGAGGCTGTCGAAGTGGTACTGGTTGGTAAAGAAAAGAAAGACCGCATTATGAGTCAGGAAGAGCGACGTATCGTATCTTACCACGAGGTAGGACATGCACTGGTAAGTGCTCTCCAGAAGGATTCAGAGCCTGTACAAAAGATTACTATCGTACCGAGAACCATGGGTGCTCTCGGATATGTAATGCAGACACCGGAGGAAGAGAAGTTCCTGAATACCAAGAAAGAGCTGGAAGCAATGCTTGTCGGAATGCTTGGTGGACGTGCTGCGGAAGAGATTGTGTTTGATACGGTTACTACAGGTGCTTCGAATGATATTGAGAAGGCAACCAAGATTGCACGTTCCATGATCACACAGTATGGTATGAGCGAAAAGTTCGGACTGATCGGACTGGAATCTATTCAGAACCGTTATCTGGACGGAAGAGCCGTTATGAACTGTGGAGAGGCTACAGCAGCTGAGATCGATCAGGAAGTAATGGAGATGCTGAAGAAGGCATATGACGAAGCGAAACGTCTTCTTACAGAGCATAGAGAGGCTCTGGATAAGATCGCAGCATTCTTGATTGAGAAAGAGACTATTACCGGTAAGGAATTCATGAAGATTTTCCATGAAGTGGAAGGCATTGATCCGGATGCGCCGAAGAAGACCGAAGAGCGTATTGGTATGAAAACAGTACCGGGACGTGAGAAAGCAGTTGAAGCAGATCTGGCAGCAGAGAAGACAGTGGCAGAAGATACACCGGAAGAAAAGACGGTGCCTGAGACACCATCAGCCGATGTAGAATAAGATAAAAGGTATATGGGGAGAAAGCATTTGCTTTCTCCCTTTTCAGTATATGGGAAGATGATGTAGAATAGAGAATATGGAGAGGGGAAAGAGAGGCAGACAGATGTTTGATATACAGGAAGAATTGAAAAAGCTTCCGGGAAAACCGGGCGTATATCTGATGCATGGCGAGAAAGACGAGATTATCTATGTGGGTAAAGCAATCAGTCTGAAGAACCGGGTGCGGCAGTATTTTCAATCCAGCAGGAATAAAGGGCCGAAGATTGAACAGATGGTAACGCATATTACCAGATTTGAATATATCATCACAGATTCGGAGCTGGAAGCTCTGGTGCTGGAGTGTAATCTGATCAAGGAGCACAGACCGAAATATAATACTATGCTGATGGATGACAAGAGTTATCCATTTATTAAAGTGACGGTGCAGGAGCCATTTCCGAGGATCATGATGGCAAGACAGATGAAGAAGGATAAGGCGAAGTACTTTGGACCGTATACCAGTGTAGGAGCAGTGAGAGATACGATTGAGCTAATCCGGAAACTGTATAAGATCCGCAGCTGCAATCGGAGACTTCCGCGTGATATCGGGCTGGAGAGACCATGCCTGAATTATCATATCCATCAGTGTGGTGCACCTTGTCAGGGGTATGTGGATCAGCAGGAATACCGGGAATCCATCGATCAGGTACTGCAGTTTCTGAACGGCAATTATGATCTGATCCTGGGAGACCTGCAGCGTAAGATGGAAGAGGCGTCGGAGGCAATGGAATATGAACGGGCGATTGAATACCGGGATCTCCTGCAGAGTGTACAGAAAATCGCGCAGAAGCAGAAGATTACGGATACGGCCGGGGATGACAGAGATATTGTGGCAATGGCGAAGGATCTGGAGGATGCAGTCGTGCAGGTATTCTTTGTGCGTAATGGCAGACTGATCGGCAGAGATCACTTCTTCCTGCGACTGACAGGAGAGGAGACCAAGAGCGAGATCCTGTCCAGCTTTATCAAACAGTTCTATGCAGGTACACCGTATTTGCCGGCGGAACTGATGATGCAGGAAGAGCCGGGAGATATGGAGTTGCTGGAAGAATGGCTGACAGAAAAACGGGGGCATAAGGTACACATCCGGGTGCCGAAGAAAGGATCCAAGGAAAAGCTGGTCGAACTGGCACAGAGGAATGCAGCGTTGATCCTGACGAAGGATAAGGAACGCTTGAAGCGGGAAGAGGGTCGAACAATCGGTGCGGTTAAGGAGATTGAAAATCTGCTTGGAATGAAAGAGATTGTGCGTATGGAAGCCTATGACATTTCCAATATCAGCGGCTATGCATCGGTAGGATCTATGGTTGTGTATGAGAAAGGACGGCCGAAGCGCAGTGACTATCGTAAGTTCCGGATTAAGAGCGTGCAGGGACCGGATGATTATGCCAGCATGGAAGAGGTGCTGACACGCCGGTTTGAACATGGCAGAAGGGAACGTGAAGAAGGAAGCATGGAGAACAGCTTTACTGCATTTCCAGATCTGATCCTGATGGACGGCGGACGCGGTCAGGTAAATATTGCATTGGAAGTATTAGATAAATTACGGATCCATATTCCGGTATGCGGTATGGTAAAGGACGATAATCACAGAACGCGAGGACTGTATTATAATAATGTGGAGATTCCGATCGACCGTAATTCGGAAGGGTTTAAGTTGATCACAAGGATTCAGGATGAAGCACATCGCTTTGCAATTGAGTATCACAGGAAGCTTAGAGGACAGGGACAGGTGCATTCTGTACTGGATGATATACCAGGCATCGGACCTGCCAGAAGAAAGGATCTGATGCGGAGATTTCCGGGACTGGAAGCCATCCGTAATGCAGATGTGGAGACGCTGAAAGAACTGCCGTCTATGAACGAAGCAGCGGCCGAATCTGTCTACAATTTTTTCCATCCCAAGGTGTAAGACGGAGGGAAGTATGATATAATAAACATTAACGAGCGCAAATCTTTTTGTGCCATTCTATTATGGAACGAACATCAAAAGATACAGGAGGAAATAATTATGCCCAGAATAGAAATGTCTAAGCTTGTGGAGAAGATGGATCTTAAGAATCTAACACCGGATGTGGATCTGTCAGGTATTTATCTGGAAGAACCAGAAGTGAACCGTCCGGCATTACAGCTGACCGGTTATTTTGATCATTTTGACAATCAGCGTATCCAGATCATCGGATATGTAGAGTATACATTTCTGGAACGGATGGATCCGGAAGAAAAGGAGCGGATCTATGACCAGCTTCTTGCATGTCGCATTCCGTGTCTGATCTTCTGCAGAAATATGAGACCGGATAAGATACTGGTGGAGAAAGCAGAAAAAGCTGATATTCCGGTATTTATTACAGAAAAGGTAACCTCCGCATTCATGGCAGAAGTAATACGCTGGCTGAATGTACAGCTTGCACCGTGTATTTCCATTCATGGTGTGTTAGTGGATGTATATGGTGTCGGTGTGCTGATTACAGGAGAAAGTGGTATTGGTAAAAGTGAGGCAGCTCTGGAGCTGATCAAGCGAGGCCATCGTCTGGTCAGTGATGATGTGGTAGAAATCCGCAGAGTCAGCGATGATACTCTGGTGGGTACAGCACCGGATATCACAAGGCATTTCATTGAGCTGCGGGGTATCGGTATTGTAGATGTTAAGACATTGTTTGGTGTCTTAAGTGTACGCGAGACACAGAATATTGATCTCGTAATCCGTCTGGAAGACTGGAACCGTGAAAAAGCATACGAACGCCTGGGACTGGAAGAGGAGTACACAGAGTTCCTTGGCAATAAAGTCGTATGTCATCAGCTTCCGATCCGTCCGGGACGTAATCTGGCGATTATCGTAGAGACCGCTGCAATTAACCACAGACAGAAGCAGATGGGTTATAATGCTGCTCAGGAGCTGTACAAGCGTGTAGAGGAAAGTATGACTAAGAAAGGAAAATAAAAGGATGAGATATTGCATGGGTGTGGATGTCGGGGGTACCAGTGTGAAGCTTGGTCTCTTCGAGACAGAGGGCAAACTGCTGGACAAGTGGGAAATTCCGACCAGGAAGGAGAATCATGGGGAACAGATTCTTCCGGATGTGGCAGCATCGATTCTGGAGAAATTAGAGGAGAGGAAGATCCGGAGAAAAGATGTGGCCGGAGTAGGAATGGGAATCCCTGCACCGGTTGATTCAGAAGGTGTTGTACAGCAGACAGCGAATGTCGGCTGGGGATATAAGGAAGTTACAAGAGAACTCAGCGAACTGCTTGACGGTATGCGGGTAGAAGCCGGGAATGACGCCAATGTAGCTGCTATGGGCGAGATGTGGCTGGGGGCCGGAAGAGGCGAAAAAAATGTTGTCATGGTAACCCTTGGCACAGGTGTTGGCGGTGGTGTGATCGTGAATGGTCATATGATTGTCGGGCAACATGGCGCGGGCGGCGAGATCGGACATATCTGTGTGAACCGTGAGGAAGAGGATGCCTGTGGATGTGGACTGCATGGATGTCTGGAACAGTACGCATCTGCAACTGGAATTGCAAAGCTGGCAAGAAAGGCCTTGAGTGGGGAACATGAAGAGACTGTGCTTCATGGAGAACCAAGTGCCAAAGATGTGTTTGATGCAGTAAAAGCGGGAGATGCACTTGCAACTCGCATTGCGGATGAATTCGGACGATATCTTGGAGCGGCATTGGCGAGTCTTGCTGTAGTGGTGGATCCGGCAGTGTTTGTAATCGGTGGCGGTGTGTCAAAAGCAGGTCCGGTATTGATTCCGTTTGTGGAAAAGGAATTCCAGAAGAGAGCATTCTTTGCGAATAAAGATACGAAGATTGTATTAGCTGAACTTGGCAATGATGCAGGTATCTGTGGAGCTGCAAGGTTGATTTTGAATTAAATACACGATACATAAAAGGAGTGAAGTTCCAATTGAACTTCACTCCTTTTGAGTTAACTTTTAAATTTGTAGATACCTCTCAGATTCGGTAAGAGCAATCTTGCAGAGGGCTGCTCCGGAGTTGGTGTCTCTCCACCTCCGTTTTCACCGCCACCAGTATTACCACCGGAATTGCCGCCAGTGTTGCCACCAGAATTACCGCCGGTGTTACCGCCAGAATTGCCACCGGTGTTACCACCAGTGTTGCCACTGTTATCAGTGTTACCGGTGCTTCCAGAACCATTTTCACTGCTATTGGTTGATTCTTCGTCTGTAGAGTCACTTTCTTCATAATAATCACCGTGTCCCGGACAGGTCTCATCAGGTACAGAACCTTTTGCAAAATATTCCGTTACTGTAGGGCAGGATGGTCTTGCCAGACATCCGGTGATCGAGCATACAGATTTCTTTTCTACACTGGAAGGCATGGTAAAATCTTTTTCTTCCAGATTTGCATGAACTCTGCTCATAATGCTTTTCCAGATTCGGAAACGATACTGGGTATCGATACCTGTCAGTGACTTGTTCTCGTCATATCCGCCCCATACTGCACAGGTGTAATATGGAGTGAAAGCACAGAACCAGAGGTCCTGATCGTGGTCAGTGGTACCGGTCTTACCGGCTACCGGCATGTTGTCAAGCTGCGCATTGCGTCCGGTACCGCTGGTAACAACGTCTTCCATGGCACTGGTGAGCAGTGCAGCAGTGGAATCTTTAATTACTGTCTTAGTCTCTTTATTACCTTCCAGAAGAACATTACCGTCATGGTCAAGGATCTTGGTATAAAGAGTTGGCGTGTTGTATACGCCGCCGTTAGCAATCGTTGCAAATGCTCCGCAGAGCTGATAGTTATATACACCGTTAGTCAGACCACCAAGTGCGATGGATTCTACTTTGTCAGAATCCTCCAGGGTGGTGATTCCGAAGTTCTTAGCATACTGATATCCCAGTGCAGGTGTTACTTCGTCAATTGTCTTAACAGCGCATACATTCTGTGACTGTTCAATGGCTTTTCTCATGGTAATGTCACCAAGATAACTTCCGGATGCATTCTTCAGAGAAGCCCCATTGGAATAATGCCATGGTTCATCGCGGATGATGGTTGCCAGTGTCTGACCACATGCATCCAGCGCAGGCGCGTAAGTGGAAAGAATCTTGAAACATGATCCCGGCTGTCTAGGGGAACCCTTGTATGCACGGTTCAGGCTCAGACTGGATGTTTTGGTGCCACGTCCGCCGACCATTGCTTTGATCTGTCCGTTGGATTGATCCATCAGTGTGACAGATGCCTGAGGCTGTGGAGTAAGAGTAAGGTTCTCTACGTAAGTGTCACCTTCCTGTGCAATGGTGGATTTCCATTCCTCTACAAAGGCTCTTGCTTCATCCTCAGAAGAATAGAGCAGTCCCTGCTTGTCACCTTTGACATTCTTCGCATAGTTACGCAGGTCGTTGGAGCCGTAATTTTCAACTGTTCCATCTGCACGGGTTACTGTCAGTGCGTAGGCAATACCAACTTCTGTCAGCCATGGATAGTTTTCTGAATTGTTCATTTCTTCATCGCAGATTTTCTGCATCTCTACATTCTGAGTAGAGTAAATGCTGAGTCCACCGCTGTACAGTGCATTGTATGCCTGTGTCTCAGAGTAGCCGAGACGATCCATCAGATCACTTACTACCTGTTCAGACAATGCATCTACAAAGTAGCTGTTTGGAGAATCCTGTCCAATCTCACTGTTAACAGTCTGGATTCTGGCATATACATCATCTGCCATTGCTTCATCGTAGGCAGCCTGATCAATATATCCCTGCTTAAGCATATTGCCCAGAACCTTTTTTCGTCTCTTTGCATTGGCTTCCGGCTGAGTGACTGGATCATAACCGGATGGATTCTGAGTAATACCTGCGATTACTGCCGATTCCGAAAGCGTAAGTTCGGATACATCCTTATTAAAATAGCGTTTGGAAGCAGCCTGAACACCCAGTGTGTTCTGCCCAAGGTTAATCGTGTTCATATAACACTCCAGGATCTCATCTTTGGACATCTGCTTTTCAATCTTCAGGGCAAGGTACTGCTCCTGGATCTTACGTTCCAGTTTTTCGGAAAATGTATTTTCAGATACGAAGTTCGGGAATACGTTGTTCTTGATCAGCTGTTGGGTAAGAGTACTGGCACCCTCACTGAAGTTACCACCGTGTGCGACACCTACAACGAAGGCACGCAGGATACCCTGTGGGTCAATTCCCTTATGATCATAGAAACGTTCGTCCTCAATTGCGACAAATGCATGCTGCAGATCAGTTGGTATCTCATCAATCGATTTGTAGATACGGTTGGATCCTGATGCAACGAAACGTTCCAGCTCTGTGGTTCCGTCATCTGCATACACAAAAGTAGTATAGCCACTTGGACGTACATCATCCGGAGAAATATCGGGCGAGTCGTTGATGATCTTTTTTACAAAGATGAGGCCGCCTACTCCCACACTTACACAGGCGACAAGTATCAAAAGCAAAAAGGCCTTGAATAATCGCACTCCCATGCGTTTTCCCTGCATGGTACCTTTGGAGGTGATTTCTTTTTGCCTTTTTGAAGCTTTTCGTCTTCCATAATTCATGAATTTAGCCTCCTTTATCCACAGTATTATACCAAACTTGATAATTTAAATAAAGAAAAAATTAAAATCTTCATATTTATGTAGGAAAATCTTAATAAATCCGTTATAGTAGTATTCAGGACAAGAAGGAAAGGTGAAAATATGCCAGAAGAATACAAGTTGGCCTATAGAGGCGGAACAGGTGAAATTGTAGAAAAAAAGTCTCGTTTTATTGCAGACGTAATGCCGGTGTCAAGTGAAGATGAAGCACAGGCATTTATTGCTGATATTAAAAAGAAATACTGGGATGCCAGACATCACTGCTTTGCATATGTGATCGGTGACCGACATGAACTTGCCAGATTCAGTGATGATGGGGAGCCGGGAGGTACAGCGGGAAAGCCAATGTTAGATGTGCTGATGGGAGAGGATATCCATAATGTAGCAGTGGTGGTGACCAGATATTTTGGAGGCACACTGCTTGGTACGGGAGGACTGGTAAGAGCATATTCCGGAGCAACGAAAGAGGGACTGGCCCATTCACAGATTATATCCCGGATTCGGGGAATAAAGCTTTCCGTAGATACCGGGTACGGAGACCTTGGTAAGATTCAATATATATTAGGAGAGCGAAAGATTACCATTCTGGATTCTGTGTACACAGATAAAGTGCAATTGACCTGCGTGATTCCTGTAGAGGAACTTACTGCAGTACAGGAAGAGATTACAGAAGGGACGGGGGCAAGAGTTTCTATGGAAGAGATAGGAGCTTGCTTTTATGCAGAGATAAATGGACAGATAAAAATCCTGGAGGAATGACCTCCAGGATTTTTGATATCAGGGATTATTCCTGAACTATTATGCATATTGTTTACTGAAATTCAGGCTCGATCAGACCAAATGTACCGTTCTTTCTCTTATACACGACATTAACTTCTTCTGTCTCTGCGTTAGAGAATACGAAGAAATCGTGTCCAAGAAGTTCCATCTGCACACAAGCATCTTCCGGGAACATTGGCTTGATACCAAACTTCTTTGTGCGCACGATCTGAATTTCGTCATTGCTGTCGATGGCAGGTTCTTCTTCAAAGAATTCCTGTTTGAAAGTACCGCCTTCCTGATGCCTTGCTATCAGTTTGTTTTTATATTTGCGAAGTTGACGTTCGATCACTTCTTCTACGAGGTCAATGGATACATACATATCTGTGCTTGTCTGCTCAGAACGGATGATATCACCTTTGACCGGAATGGTTACCTCAATCTTCTGACGGTCTCTTTCAACGCTTAAGGTTACGATAATCTCTGTGTCAGGTGTAAAATACCTCTCCAACTTACCAAGCTTACTGGTGACGCTGTCCTTCAGACCTGGGGTTACTTCGATGTTCTTTCCACTGATGATAAAATTCATAAAATCCACTCCTTTAACAGTGATTTTCAGAAATATAAAATGTCTGACAATTGATACTTCAAACAACAATCTTTCTGATATGTTGAGTATAGCACGTTTGTCAGACATTGTATAGTTTTTATTTGTTTTCTTCTTCACTCTTTTTGTCGTCTTCGTCATCGGTATCGGCGGAGAGTACATGAGTGGTAAACAGGAACTTTCTTGTGGCGAACAGTACGGCAATGGCGCATACACCGATCAGGCTGGTAATCGCTGAGGTGTGGTCGATAATGACCTGCCTTGCCAGTGCAAATACCAGCAGTTCGAATACCATATCAGAAGTGTGATAATACATCATGCGGATCAGTTCTACACAGATTATCAGGTTCATGCTGTAAGAAAGGAGATGCTCATATGCTTCGAACGGATCAGCATCCATCAGGTGAAAGATGGAGCAGATCAGACGGAAGCAGAGGAGTCCGGTGCCGATCAGCATGGCTATGGTGATGATCATTTCCAGTGCATAGGCAAGACTGGAAATGATAAGAGTACATTTTTCTTTCATAGGCATCCTCCACAGATTAGCTCTGTTTCATGTTAGCACGTTTACGGAGTCTTGGATCCAGGATCTTCTTGCGGATACGAAGACTCTTAGGTGTTACCTCCAGTAATTCGTCAGTGTCGATGAAGTCCAGAGCTTCTTCCAGACTCAGTACCTTTGGTGTGGTCAGACGAAGCGCGTCATCAGCACCAGATGAACGGGTGTTGGTCAGATGCTTGGTCTTGCATACATTTACTTCGATATCGTCAGTCTTGCCGTTCTGCCCGATGACCATACCAGAGTATACTTTTTCACCAGCACCGATGAAGAGAGTACCACGTTCCTGAGCATTGAACAGACCGTAAGTAACAGATTCTCCGGTCTCGAATGAGATCAGGGAGCCCTGTTTACGATACTGGATGTCGCCCTTGTATGGAGCATATCCATCGAACAGTGTGTTCATGATACCATTTCCCTTGGTATCAGTCATGAATTCGCCACGGTAACCGATCAGACCACGGGCTGGGATAGAAAATTCCAGACGAGTATAAGCACCGCTGCTGGCATCCATGTTGCGAAGTTCACCTTTTCGCTGACCTAATTTCTCGATGACAGTTCCGGTAAATTCGTCCGGTACGTCAATATATGCAAGTTCCATTGGCTCCAGAAGTTTGCCTTTTTCATCTTTTTTGTACAGAACCTCAGCTTTACTTACTGCAAATTCATATCCTTCACGGCGCATATTCTCGATCAGGACAGACAGGTGAAGCTCACCACGTCCGGATACTTTAAAACTATCCATATTGTCTGTTTCTTCTACGCGGAGGCTGACGTCAGTATTCAGCTCGCGCATCAGACGGTCACGAATGTGACGGGAAGTTACGTATTTACCTTCCTGACCTGCGAGTGGACTGTCGTTTACGATAAACTGCATTGCAATCGTAGGCTCAGAGATTTTCTGGAATGGGATTGCCTGCGGATTCTCCGGTGAGCACAAGGTATCACCAATGGAAATGTCTGAGATACCGGATACAGCTACGATAGAACCGATAGTAGCCTCCTTAACATCAATCTTGTCCAGTCCGTCGAATTCATACAGCTTACTGATACGTACTTTTTCCTGACGATCCGGATTGTGTTCATTGACTACGACCATATCCTGGTTTACACGGATGGTTCCGTTATCAACTTTACCGATTCCGATACGTCCTACGTATTCGTTGTAATCGATGGTGCTGATCAGTACCTGTGTGCCGGCTTCCGGATCACCTTCTGGTGCAGGAATATAGTCCAGAATCGTCTCGAACAGTGGAATCATGTTGTCCGGGCTGTCATCCAGCTCCAGGATCGCGTAACCATTTTTGGCGGAAGCGTATACGAATGGGCATTCAAGCTGCTCCTCGTCAGCATCCAAATCGATAAAGAGTTCCAGTACTTCATCGATGACTTCCTCCGGTCTTGCTTCCGGACGATCGATCTTATTGATGCACACGATAACCGGCAGTTTCAGTTCCAGAGCTTTGCGCAGTACGAACTTGGTCTGTGGCATGGCACCTTCAAATGCATCTACTACCAGAACTACACCATTTACCATCTTGAGAACACGCTCTACCTCGCCGCCGAAGTCGGCATGTCCCGGTGTGTCGATGATATTGATTTTGGTATCTTTATAATATACGGCGGTGTTCTTGGAGAGGATGGTAATACCACGCTCGCGTTCGATGTCGTTGGAGTCCATGACACGTTCCGCGACTTCCTGATTCTCACGGAATACACCACTTTGCTTCAGCAATTCATCCACAAGTGTCGTCTTGCCATGATCGACATGGGCAATGATCGCGATATTGCGGACGTCTTCTCTTTTCTGTCTCATAAATATCTTCCTTTACAATTCAATACTTTTACCTATTTAATGTGTTCAACTTTAGTATTGTATCATATTTTTTTGAAATTACAACTACTAATCAAAGAAAAGAAAAACCGGAAGAAAAGCAGTTCTAAAGAGAAATGTGAATGCATAAACTAGGTATTACCCCGGTGGATGACAGAGTAATGCCGGGAGACAAAGAAGCCTGAAATACATTTCGGAGGAAGGGAGAATTACATTGATGTCAGATAAGATTATTGAAAACAACCAGGTGACAATTATCGGAGAGATCGCAGGGAAATTTGTATTCAGCCATGAAGTTTTCGGAGAAGGCTTTTATATGGTAGATGTGTTGGTCAGACGACTCAGTAACTCGGAAGATCAGATTCCGCTTATGATCTCAGAGCGACTTTTGGATGTGACGCAGGACTATACGGGTGAATACATTATGGTAAATGGACAGTTCCGTTCCTATAATCGTCACGAAGAGCAGAAGAACCGGCTGATCTTGTCGGTATTTGTGCGGGAAGTGGAATTTATCAGTGAGGAACCGGACGGTGCTAAGACGAATTCAGTGCTGCTTGATGGCTATATCTGTAAACAGCCGATTTATCGAAAAACACCGTTAGGACGTGAGATCGCAGATCTGTTACTGGCAGTTAACAGACCATATGGTAAGTCGGATTATATTCCGTGTATCTGTTGGGGACGCAATGCAAGGTACGCTTCCGCTTTTGAAGTAGGAGAGCATGTACAGGTGCTTGGAAGAATTCAAAGCAGAGAGTATGTGAAACGTCTGTCGGAGACTGAGACAGAGAAACGGACGGCTTATGAAGTATCTGTCAGCAAGCTGGAATGTATGGATGATGCAGAGGAATGATAAAGATTAAATTCGCTCCGGTCACAGAGACGCCATAATCGCTCCATTGACACGAAAAAAGAATAATGTTAAAATTTTGTACATATAAATATTCAGCAGTTCAGGAGGGATAATATGGCAATATTTACAGGCGCAGGAGTGGCACTGGTCACACCTTTTCATGAAGATGGAAGCGTTAATTATGACAAATTAGATGAGCTGATTGATTACCATTGCGAACATGGTACAGACAGTATTATTATATGTGGAACAACAGGAGAATCTTCTACTTTATCGGAAGAAGAACATATGGAGTGCATCCGTTTTGCGGTAGAACGTACCAGGAAGAGACTTCCGGTAATTGCAGGTACCGGTTCCAACGCTACTTATACAACGATTGATATGTCGAAAGAAGCAGTAGAGTATGGTGTAGACGGACTTCTTTTGGTAACACCATATTATAACAAAGCGACACAGGATGGATTGATCGCACACTACAAGGCAGTTGCAAAGGAAGCAAATGCTCCGATCATTATGTACAGCGTAGCCAGCCGTACAGGCATGAATATTGCTCCTGAGACGGTAGCAACACTGGTAAAAGAGACGGATAATATCGTAGCAATCAAGGAAGCATCCGGTAATATCAGCCAGGTGGCTAAGATCATGAACCTGACAGACGGAAAGATAGATCTGTATTCCGGTAATGATGATCAGATTGTTCCGCTTCTTTCATTGGGTGGTATTGGTGTGATTTCGGTACTCTCTAATGTAGCCCCACAGTATACACACGATATCTGTGCGAAGTTCTTTGAGGGAGATGTAAAGGCTGCACGTGATATGCAGCTTAAGGCGATTCCGTTGATCGAGCAGTTATTCTGTGAGGTGAATCCGATCCCGGTTAAGAAGGCAGTGAACCTGATGGGAATGGAATGCGGAGGACTTCGTATGCCTCTGACAGATATTTCAGCAGAGCATGAGAAGAGCCTGGCAAAAGCCATGAAGGATTTTGGTATTCAGCTTGTATAAGTGAGTTAATAAGTCATATAACAAGGACAGACGGCGGGATGATCGCCCTCTGTCCTTACATAGCATATAGGAGGATTCTGATGATAAAAGTATTAATGCATGGATGTAACGGCAAGATGGGACAGGTAGTCAGCCGCATGGTGGATGAGACAGAAGGAATGGAACTGGCTGCAGGTGTGGACAGATTCCTTGGAAGAGAGAATCCATATCCGGTATTTGAAAGCGTGGAAGCGTGTGATGTGCCGGTAGATGTAGTGATCGATTTTTCCAATGCGGCAGCAGTAGATGACCTGCTGGAAGCATGTGCGAAGAAAGGGCTTCCGGTGGTTCTGTGTACTACAGGACTGAGTGAAGAACAGATTGCAAAGGTTAAGAAGACTTCGGAAAAAGTTGCAGTGCTTCGTTCTGCTAATATGTCTCTGGGAGTGAACCTGTTGATGAAGCTTCTGAAGGATGCATCCAAGGTGCTTGCTCCTGCAGGATATGACATTGAGATCGTAGAGAAACATCATAATCAGAAAGTAGATGCACCGAGTGGTACAGCACTGGCACTGGCAGATTCTATCAATGAAGCGATGGATAATGTATATTCATATACCTACGACAGAAGTCAGGAGAGAAAGAAACGTTCTGATAAGGAAATTGGTATTGCGGCAGTACGCGGCGGTACAATCGTAGGCGAACATGAAGTGATCTACGCCGGTGAAGATGAAGTGATCGAATTCAAGCATACGGCATATTCCAAAGCTATTTTTGCAAAGGGAGCAGTGTCCGCAGCAGCATTTCTGGCAGGAAAAGAGCCGGGACTCTATGATATGTCAGATGTGATCCAGTTCTAGTTTTCCAGATACTTCCATTCATGTAATGAGCCTGATATGGTATATATTCTTAAATAATGCAGATATTACTGGTACCAAGTATTACTTGATTATCAAAGAATATACATGAAAGGGAGATTTAATCTATGAAACAGTTAAAGAAAACGCTGGCAATCCTGCTGTGTGCAGGATTGATGTGTGGACTTACCGGTTGTGGAAACAGTGGCGATGCTGCAGATAACGGCACGGTAAATGACGGCACAATTGATGATGCCGGTGATGCAATCCGGGACGGTGCCGACGATGCTGGTGATGCAATCCGGGACGGTGCCGACGATGCTGGTGATGCAATCCGGGACGGTGTCGACGATGCTGGTGATGCAGTTCGTGACGGCGCGGATGATCTGGATGGCGATGTGCAGAACAAAAACAGTGATAACAGAACTAACAGATAAGAGAGTTAAGCAGACGGAGGATGTGCTCCTCCGTCTGTCTTTATATAAGGAATAAGATTGGGAGAAAGAGAATGCGGTTCAGACCATGTATCGATATACATAATGGAAAGGTGAAACAGATTGTGGGCGGAAGCCTGAAAGATGCCGGAGATCAGGCAGAAGAGAATTATATTTCGGAACAGGACAGTACCTTTTATGCAAAAATGTACAAAAAGGACAATTTGAGAGGTGGACACATTATCCTGCTGAATCCGGCAGGATCCGAATACTACGAGGCAACCCGTAAGCAGGCACTGGCAGCACTTCAGGCATTTCCAGGAGGGATGCAGATCGGTGGCGGTGTGACAGCGGAGAATGCAAAAGAATATCTGGATGCAGGAGCAAGCCACGTGATTGTGACATCTTATGTGTTCCGGGAAGGAAGAATCCGTTGGGACAGGCTGGAACAACTTCTGCAGGTAACAGGGAGGGAGCATCTGGTTCTGGATCTCAGCTGCAGGAAGCGGGAAGATGGTGCATATTATATTGTGACTGACCGTTGGCAGACATTTACGGATGAGAAGCTTACTTCGGAACTCATGGGAAAGCTTGGCACTTATTGTGATGAATTTCTGATCCATGGTGTAGATGTGGAAGGAAAATCAGCGGGTGCACCGGAGGAGCTGGTGAGCATTCTGGCATCTTGTGAGGGGCGGCCGATTACTTATGCGGGAGGAATCGGAACTATGGAAGATCTGGAACGATTCCGAGTGCAGTCCGGAGGAAAACTGGACTTTACCATTGGCAGTGCTTTGGATCTTTTTGGCGGCAAGGTTGCTTACGATGTTGTTAAGAATTATCATTAAGAATGATAGCGGGAGTCTGATGACCTGAATCTGTACGGTTGATCCTGTACTTTCAGTAGTTGAAATGATTGAATTGGATGAGGGTTAGTGGTACAATAAAATAGTTATTTTATAGAATTAATGAAAACGAGGAGTTACCAATATGGGCTTATTACAAAAGTTGTTTGGAACACATAGTGAAAATGAATTAAAGCGAATTTATCCTATCGTGGATCGCATAGAAGCACTGGAGCCGGAGATGCAGAAGCTGTCGGATGCAGAGCTTCGGGACAAAACCCGTGAATACAAAGAACGTTATGCAGAAGGAGAGTCTTTGGATGACCTGCTTCCAGAGGCGTACGCGACGGTGAGAGAGGCGTCTGTCAGAGTACTTGGCATGCGTCATTTCCGTGTACAGTTAGTCGGCGGTGTCGTTCTTCATCAGGGACGTATCGCTGAGATGAAGACTGGTGAAGGTAAGACACTGGTATCTACCCTTCCGGCATATCTGAATGCATTGACAGGAGAAGGTGTACATATCGTTACGGTCAATGACTATCTGGCAAAGCGTGACTCAGAGTGGATGGGACAGGTACATGAATTTCTGGGACTGACAGTCGGCGTAGTACTGAACAGTATGGACAAAGAAGAACGTCGTGCTGCTTATAACTGCGACATTACTTACGTAACAAATAACGAACTCGGATTTGATTATCTGAGAGATAACATGGTCATTTACAAGGAACAGCTGGTACAGCGCGGTATGAAGTTTGCTGTTATCGATGAGGTCGACTCTGTATTGATCGATGAAGCACGTACACCACTGATCATTTCCGGACAGAGCGGCAAGTCAACGAAGCTTTATGAAGCATGTGACATTCTTGCAAGACAGATGGAAAAAGGTGAAGCCAGCGGAGAGTTCTCTAAGATCAACGCCATCATGGGAGAAGAGATTGAGGAAACCGGAGACTTTATCGTAGATGAGAAGGAAAAGAACATCAACCTGACAGAAGATGGTGTGAAGAAGGTAGAGAAGTTCTTCCATCTGGACAATCTGGCTGATCCGGAGAACCTGGAAATCCAGCATAACATTATCCTGGCACTCCGTGCGCATAACCTGATGTTCCGTGACCAGGATTATGTGGTTAAGGATGATGAAGTACTGATCGTAGATGAATTTACCGGACGTATCATGCCGGGACGCCGTTATTCTGATGGTCTGCATCAGGCGATTGAGGCGAAGGAACATGTAAAGGTGAAACGTGAGAGTAAGACGCTGGCGACCATTACATTCCAGAATCTGTTTAATAAATACGAGAAGAAGAGTGGTATGACAGGTACCGCGCTGACAGAGGAGAAGGAGTTCCGTGAGATCTACGGAATGGACGTTGTAGAAATCCCGACCAATAAGCCGGTCATCCGTCAGGATCTGGATGATGCCGTATATAAGACGCAGAAAGAAAAATACAGAGCAGTCTGCGATGCAGTAGAAGAAGCACATGCCAAAGGACAGCCGGTGCTGGTTGGTACGATCACGATCGAGGTATCGGAACTTCTGAGTGGTATGCTGAAGCGAAGAGGTGTACAGCATAATGTATTGAATGCCAAGTTTCATGAGATGGAAGCTGAGATTGTAGCGCAGGCAGGTCAGCATGGAGCAGTAACGATTGCTACTAATATGGCCGGTCGTGGTACGGATATTAAGCTGGACGATGCGGCAAGAAAAGCCGGCGGTCTTAAGATCATCGGTACAGAGCGTCATGAGTCCAGACGTATTGACAATCAGCTCCGTGGACGTGCCGGACGACAGGGAGATCCGGGTGAATCCAGATTCTACATTTCTCTGGAAGATGATCTGATGCGTTTGTTTGGTTCTGAACGTCTGATGAGCGTGTTTAATGCACTTGGTGTAGAAGATGGCGAACAGATTGAGCATAAGATGTTATCCAGTGCAATCGAGAAGGCACAGGAGAAGATTGAGAATAACAACTTTGGTATTCGTAAGAACCTGTTGGAATATGATCAGGTAATGAATGAGCAGAGAGAGATCATCTACTCTGAGAGGAAGAAGGTACTGGACGGCGAGAGTATGCGTGATTCTATCATCCATATGATCACAGAATATGTGGAGAATCTGGTAGACAGTGATATTCCTGCGGATGCAGATCCGGAAGACTGGGATCTGGTGAATTTTAATGTAAGCCTCTGCAATGTAATCCCGATGAAGCCGGTTGCACCGGAAGAAGTTAAGGATATGAATGCTAAGAAGCTGAAGCATATGCTGAAAGAGCGTGCGGTGAAGCTGTATGAGCAGAAAGAAGCAGAGTTCCCGGAACCGGAGCATATCCGTGAACTGGAGCGAGTGGTTCTTTTGAAGGTTATCGATAATAAATGGATGGATCACATCGATGACATGGATCAGCTGCGTCAGGGTATTGGATTGCAGGCATATGGTCAGAGAGATCCGAAGGTTGAGTACAAGATGATCGGATATGAGATGTTTGATGAGATGACAAGAGCAATTTCTGCTGATACGATCCGTGCATTATACCGTGTGAAGATCGAGCAGAAAGCAGAACGCGAAGAAGTAGCCAAGGTGACCGGTACGAATAAGGATGAAAGTGCCGTACGTGCACCGAAGAAGCGTGAAAATAAGAAGATCTATCCAAATGATCCATGTCCATGTGGAAGCGGTAAGAAGTATAAACAGTGCTGCGGGCGTAAATAAATGTCCCAGTATCTCATGCATTTAAGATAGAAAGAGGTGATAGTGTGGTAGAACTGGACCAGTATAAAGGACGGCTCAGTGCTTACGAGAGCCCACTTGCTGAAATGAGGGATTCACTTTGACATCCCTGGAAAGAAACAGAGGATTGAAGAATTAGAACGTAAGATGGAAGAACCGGGATTCTGGGATGAACCGGAAGAAAGCCAGAAGATTATGAAGGATCTCAAAGATCTAAAAGATCAGGTAGAGACAGTGGAACATCTGGAACAGAGCTATGAAGATATTGGACTGTTGATTGAGATGGCGTATGAGGAAGAAGACGAATCGGTGCTTCCTGAGATAGAAGAAGAGCTGAATGCATTTGAAGAGGGTTATGAGAGCCTGCGCATCCAGACGCTTCTGTCGGGCGAATATGATAAGTATAATGCAATTGTAACACTTCATGCAGGAGCTGGCGGAACGGAGTCCTGTGACTGGGCGAGCATGCTGTACCGCATGTACAGCAGATTTGCGGAGCGCAAAGGATTCGGTGTGAAGGTACTGGACTTTCTGGAAGGAGATGTGGCGGGGATTAAGACGGTTACGTTTGAGGTCAGTGGTGAGAATGCCTATGGATATTTTAAGTCTGAAAAAGGCGTACACCGCCTGGTGCGTATTTCGCCATTTAATTCTGCAGGAAAGAGACAGACATCATTTGCATCCTGTGATGTGATTCCGGATATTGAGGATAATATTGATGATATTGAACTCAGTGATGATGAACTGAAGATCGATACCTATCGAGCCAGTGGAGCGGGTGGTCAGCATGTCAATAAGACATCATCGGCAATCCGTATCACGCATCTGCCGACAGGAATTGTGGTACAGTGCCAGAATGAACGTTCACAGCATCATAACCGTGATAAGGCAATGCAGATGCTGAAAGCGAAGTTAAAGCTCCTGAAAGAGCAGGAGCAGGCGGATAAGGTGTCAGATATCCGTGGTGAGATCAAAGAGATCGGATTTGGCAATCAGATCCGTTCATATGTTATGCAGCCGTATACGTTGGTGAAGGATCACCGGACAGGTGCGGAGAGCAGCAACGTCGGCGCAGTGCTGGACGGAGCATTGGAACCATTTATTAATGCTTTTTTACAGGAACAGAGGAAAGGGTAGAAGATATGGCAAAGATAGCAGTGCTTGGATATGGAACAGTAGGATCCGGAGTCTATGAGGTACTCCGTACCAATCGTGAAGTGATCGCGCAGAGAGCAGGAGAAGAACTGGAAGTAAAATATGTACTGGATCTGAGAGATTTTCCGGGAGATCCGGTGCAGGAGGTAATCACTCATGATTTTGAAGAGATCGTAAATGACGAAGAAGTTCAGATCGTTGTAGAAGTGATGGGTGGTATTGAACCGGCTTATACATTTGTAAAGAGAAGTCTTCTGGCAGGAAAGAATGTTGCTACATCGAATAAGGCATTGGTGGCAAAGCATGGCGCAGAGTTGATTCGTGTTGCAAAAGAGCAGAATGTGAATTTCTTCTATGAAGCAAGTGTGGGTGGAGGCATTCCAATCCTCAGAAGCTTGTATGAATCTCTGACTGGAGACGTGATCGAAGAGATCGTGGGAATTCTGAATGGAACAACCAACTATATGATGACTAAGATGTTTTATGAAGGCGCCGGATACGATGATGTGTTAAAAGAGGCACAGGACAATGGATTTGCAGAGCGTAATCCGGAGGCAGATGTGGAGGGCTATGACGCTTGCCGTAAGATTGCAATCCTGGCGTCTATTATTTCCGGTAAGCAGGTAGATTTTGAAGACCTTTACTGTGAAGGTATTACGAAAGTAACAGTAGAAGATATGCAGTATGCAAAGGTAATGGGACGAACGGTGAAGCTTCTTGCAACATGCAAGAGACATGGTGAGACGCTTAGTGCCATGGTATCTCCGTGTCTTCTGAGTCAGGATCATCCACTGTTCAGTGTTAACGGAGTCTTTAATTCAGTATTTGTACATGGCAATATGCTGGGCGATGCGATGTTCTACGGAAGTGGCGCAGGCAAGCTTCCAACGGCCAGTGCTGTAGTTGGTGATGTGGTCGAAGCAGTTAAGAATATCGGTTATAATCTTGGCTATGGATGGAGCGAGGAGAAACTTCAAATCCAGAAACAGGAAGAAGTTGAGCATCGTTTCTTTGTACGTATCAAAGGTAAGAAAGAAGAACTTCAGCAGAAACTGGAAGCATCTTTCGGAATGCTACAGTATGTTGAAGTTCCGGAGATTGCCGGAGAGTTCGGATTTGTGACAGAATCCATGAAAGAGGGCTTATATGAGAAAAAAGTGTCTGATTATACAGAAGATATTATCAGCATGATTCGCGTGGAGGACTAGTTTATGAAATATATCATCGTGTTAAGTGACGGAATGGCAGGAAGACCGCTGGAGAAATTGGGCGGTAAGACAACGCTGGAAGCTGCTGATACACCGAATTTTGACCGCCTTGCAGAGAAAGCGGAGATCGGACTGGCATCTATGGTGCCGGAAGGAATGGCACCGGGAAGTGATACCGCCAATCTGTCAGTAATGGGATATGATCCGAAGATTTATTATACCGGAAGATCACCGTTAGAAGCACTCAGTATCGGTGTAGATATGGCAGCAGATGATGTGTCGTTCCGCTGTAATCTTGTGACACTGACGGAAGATGGTGGTGCTTACGAAGATCAGAAGATCATCGATCATAGTTCCAGTGAGATCAGTACCGAAGATTCTACCGTTTTGTTAGAGGCATTAAAAGAAGGCCTGAAAAGAGAAGGTTATGAATTCTACGCAGGTACCAGTTACCGTCATCTTCTGATCTGGAAACATGGTAAAGTGTTAGAACTTACGGCGCCGCATGATATCCTGACAAAGACCGTTGGAGAATACCTGCCGAAGGATCTGGTACTCCTTGACATGATGAAGAAGAGCTATGAGATATTGAAAGATCATCCGATCAATGTAGAGCGTAAGAAGCAGGGACTGAACCCGGCTAATTCTGCATGGTTCTGGGGTGCAGGTACCAGACCGGCACTTGCATCATTTGAAGAAAAGACCGGCAAAAAGGGTGTGATGATCTCGGCGGTGGATCTGTTGAAAGGAATTGCAGTCGGTGCAGATATGGATCGCATTATCGTAGAAGGTGCCAATGGTGGACTGCATACCAATTATGAGGGCAAAGCAGATGCGGCAATCCACGCATTGTTAGAGGATGGTTATGATTTTGCTTATGTACATGTAGAAGCACCGGATGAGATGGGACACATGGGTTCTGTGACGGATAAGATTACAGCAATTGAGAATGTGGACGGTCGTGTTGTGGCAAGGATTACGGAAGCAATGGACCGGTCGGGAGAAGATTACAGACTAATGATACTTCCGGATCATCCGACGCCGATCTGTGTGAGAACACATACATCTGAGCCGGTTCCGTATATGATCTACGACAGTAGAAAGGCAATAGACGGAATTCATACATATAATGAAAAAGAAGCAGCAAAGAGCACATGCATTTGGAAGGATGGTTATCGATTGATTGATCATCTTCTGGAATGCTAAGGAGGAACTATGTTAATTGTAAAAAAGTTTGGCGGAAGTTCTGTGGCTAATAAAACAAGAATATTTCGCGTGGCAGAGAGATGCATCGAAGATTACAGAGCCGGTCATGATGTAGTAGTAGTATTGTCAGCAATGGGAGATACGACCGATGATCTGATCGCTATGGCACATAGCATTCATGCTAATCCAAAGAAAAGAGAGTTGGATATGCTCCTGACAACAGGAGAACAGGTATCCGTATCCCTGATGGCTATGGCTATGCAGAGCCTGGATGTGCCTGCAGTATCGCTGAATGCGTTTCAGGTGCAGATGCATTCTACAGAACGGTATGGCAATGCAAGATTCAAGAGGATTGATACAGATCGTATTACCCACGAGCTGGATTCACGAAAGATTGTAATCGTGACCGGTTTTCAGGGCGTTAATAAATATGATGATCTGACGACACTTGGCCGAGGTGGATCAGATACCACAGCAGTGGCACTGGCAGCGGCGTTACATGCTGACAGGTGTGAGATATTTACGGATGTCGACGGTGTCTACACAGCTGATCCGAGAATCGTAAAGAATGCGATGAAACTGGATGAAGTGACCTATGATGAGATGCTGGAGTTAGCCTCTCTTGGAGCGAAAGTCTTACATAACAGATCGGTGGAAATGGCTAAAAAATACGGCGTAGAGCTGGTGGTAAGATCCAGCCTGAACCGTTCAGAAGGTACAGTGATCAAGGAGAAAGTCAAAATGGAAAAAATGTTAATCACAGGCGTTGCAGCCGATACGAATACCGCAAGAATCTCAGTGATCGGAGTAGACGATCAGCCGGGAACTGCATTTCGCATTTTCAATACACTTGCAAAAAATAATATTAACGTAGATATCATCCTGCAGTCAGTGGGACGAGATGGAACTAAGGATATTTCATTTACTGTATCCGAGGATGATCTGGATGATGCAATCCATATTCTGGAGGATCACAAAGAAGCACTGACGATTAAAGAAATCACAAGCAATAGAGATGTGGCTAAGATTTCTGTAGTCGGTGCCGGTATGATGAGTAATCCTGGTGTGGCTGCTAAGATGTTCGAGACTCTCTATAATGCGAGAATTAACATCAATATGATTGCTACATCCGAGATCCGTATTACAGTACTGGTTGATAAAAAGGATGTAGAGAAAGCATTGAATGCTGTACACGACGGATTTGCCGGACAGCTGGAATAAAGAAAAGCAACACTGTTAAATCAGTGTTGCTTTTCTTTCGGAAGCATTAGGGATGTTTGCTAATGTCCGATACTTAGTTACGGTTCTTCTAGATATATGTATACCTTTTTGAATGAGGGCGTTAGTAAGAGCCTGATCGCTAAATGGTTTCGCTTTATTTTCATGTTGAATCAGTTGATGTAATAGAAGAGTAACCTGTGAACAACTGATTTCTTCATTGCCTGTCTGTGATAATCCTGTAGAGAACAATGATTTGAGAGGAACGATACCATTTGGATATTGGATGTATTTATTTTTTATGCCGCGGCTAATGGTTGAGACAGAAAGATTTAATTCGTCTGCAACATCAGACATTGTCATGGGATGTAAGGGTGCAGTTCCGTTGAAAAAAGCTTCCTGACGTTGTACAACGGAATTTGAAATCGCAAGAATTGTGTTCCGTCGCTGTTCAATCTGTTGGAAAATAAAATGTACCCGTTTGTATTTTTTCTCAAAGTAATCTTTTAAAAGCGCGTCTGTAGATATCTGCATCATGTGGATATAGTAATCATTTAAACTATAATTTTCTATCCAGTTATCATTCAGAGAGATATTCCAGTTGTTTTCAGATTTTTCAACAATTATATCAGGAATGATATATTCGTTTGTGGAGTCTCCAATGCCTGTTAGCGGGGGAGGCGGTAAAAGTTTAACCAGCCGGATCATCTGCCGGACTTCAGGAACAGAGATGGCGAGGTCATCTGCAATAGTTCTCAGATTTCCAGATGCAATATCATCGAGATGATTTAAAATCAAGCGGGTATAAGATTGATTTTCAATGCCGTTGATGTGAAGCTGATACAGGAGGTAATGGGCAATATCCGGCTGGAATATTCCAGAAGGTTCCAAAGTTTGTAAAATGCCAAGACATTTTGCAGAGGATTCAGCAGGAATGTGATACAACTCCATCAGATCCTCTGGCGTATATGGAAAGAATCCCTTGTCATCCATTAAAAGGATCATCAACTTCATGATTTTTAATTCTAATGTGCTGAACTCGGAATAATGGATCTGGTTCATGATAAAATCAACGAGGTAATTATTATCAAGAGCGCGTATCTCTGGCTGGAATGTCTCATCCGATGTTACTGATGCCTTTGAAAAGGGGCGACTAACTGCAGAATCTGAGTTTTTTACATCCAATAAAGGGTTTTCATTATATTCTTCCTGCAAAAAAGTACTTAATTCATAGTTGTCCATGGCAAGCAGTTTTAAAGATTGAATCTGTTTTTGACTGAATATCAGTTGTTGCTTTTGGGAAAAAATAAAACCTTGTTCCATAATGAATATCACCTCCTATAATTTATAATAGCAAAAAACGTGCCAAATTTGTGTGTTAAATTTTGAAAAGAACACACTAAAATGGCATGTTTTTTGCTTTATTAAAATAATAAAAAATAAAACAAAGGAGTGTGGAAAATGTTAACAGAGAAAAGAGTAGAAGAATTAGAAAAATTTGCCACGGATATACGGATTCAGACAATCCGTCAGATGAAAACAAGAGGTTTCGGACATATGGGAGGCGCGATGAGTATATGTGATCTTCTTAGTGTGTTGTACGGAGAACAGATGAAATATGATGCAGATAATCCAGAATGGGAAGAACGGGATTGGTTGATCTGCTCGAAAGGTCATGCGGGCCCGGCAGTGTATGCAGCGTTGGCGTTGAAAGGCTTTTTCCCAATGGATTGGCTGGATACCCTAAATCAGCCGGGAACAAGATTGCCGAGCCACTGCGATCATTCAAAGACACCGGGAATTGATGTGACAACCGGTTCACTGGGACAGGGACTATCGGTGGCTGCCGGAATCGCGTTCGCTAAGAAGATTGAACAAAAAGAAAATACAATTTTCTGTATTATTGGTGATGGAGAAAGCCAGGAAGGGCAGAACTGGGAAGCTGTTATGTTTGCTGCACAGCAAAAACTTGGTAATCTGATTCTGTTTGTTGATGACAACAAGCAGCAGTTGGACAATATGACGTCTAAAATATGCAACATGGATAGCTTTGCTGAAAAATTCCGTAGTTTTCATTGGGATGTTCAGGAAGTAGATGGACATAACATTAATGAATTAAATACTGCAATTACAACTGCGAGAAATAATGATGAAAGACCTCATGTGATTGTGATGAACACAATAAAGGGAAAAGGATGTTCCTTTGCGGAAAATATATTAAAAAATCATCATATTAACGTGTCAGCAGAGCAGGCGGAAGATGCAGTCAATAAATTGAAACGATAGGAGGATTATAGAAAATGAAAAAAACATATACAGTATCTGAAAGAAAAATGGCCGGAGTATATTCAGATACGATTACAAAAATAATGCGGGAAAATAAGAATGTAGTTGAATTAGAAGCAGATCTCGGTGGTTGTATTATGGGTAGTAAAATGGATGAAATCGATCAATATCCGGGACAACTTGTTAATTGCGGAATTCAGGAAGCAAATATGGTTGGCGTAGCATGTGGTATGTCTGCAGCAGGGAAAATCCCGTTTGTACATTCGTTTGCACCGTTTATATCTAGAAGAGCAAATGATCAGATTTTTATTTCTGGATGCTATTCTCATGCGAACGTAAAATTAGTTGGCTCAGATCCGGGAATTATGGCGGCTTACAACGGAGGAACACATATGCCATTTGAAGATGTAGCCGCATTGCGGGCTTTTCCAGAACTGACAATTATAGAGCCAACGGATGAAGTGATGTTAGAAAAACTGCTTCATCAGTTGGTGGATTTAAAAGGAATGTATTATATAAGATGTGCCAGAAAAGCGGTTGTCAGGTTGTATGACAGTCAGGAAGAGTTTGAGATTGGAAAAGGGAAAGAACTCAGAGAAGGTACAGATGTGACAATTATAGCGAGTGGAATTATGACGGCAGAGTCCTTGAAGGCAGCAGATGTTTTAGCAGAAAAAGGTATTTCTGCCAGAGTGGTAGATATGTTTACTATTAAGCCATTAGATAAGGAACTTGTCCTGAAATGTGCAGAAGAAACAGGTGCAGTTGTTACAGCAGAAAACCATTCTATGTATAACGGTCTTGGAAGTGCGGTATGCGAGGTGCTTGCAGAAAACCTGCCGGTACCGGTAGAACGGATTGGCATAGAAGATGAATTTGGAGAGGTTGGAGATATGGAGTATTTAAAGAAGAGATTCCATCTGACCGCAGAAGATATTGTGAAAAAAGCAGAGAAAGCAATAGAAAGGAAAAGCAAAAAATGAAACGGATAAAAGCAAAACTGACGAGGGCTGGTCATTTTGAATTATATGAAGAGCAGATGCCGGAACTAAAAGAAGATGAAGTATTATTGAAAATGATTAGTGTAGGTTTATGTCATTCAGATGTTCCTGCATATCTGGGAACAAGTGCAATGGGCAAAAGTCCACTGGGTTTTGAAGCCATGGTGAAAAATATCCAATATCCAATGGGACTGGGACATGAGCCTGTAGCTGTAGTACAGGAAATAGGGAGAAGTGTTACGAAATTTAAGACGGGAGATTATGTGACAGGAGTATCTTCTGAATGCTTTACAAGTCATATGATGCTGAATGAAAATAAACGTCTTGTTAAAATTCCAGATACGGAGAAACCTATTGATGCCTGTCTTGGAGAACCAATGATGTGTGTTGCAAATATTGTTCAGGCAGCGAATCCACGTTTTGGTGATCATGTAGCTGTGATTGGATGTGGATTTATGGGACTATTGGCAATAGCTGGATTGAAAAATGATAGATTGGGAAGTCTAACAGCAATTGATTTTGATTCAGATCGTCTGAAACTGGCAGAAAAATACGGAGCTTCTGAAACTATATGCCCTTTGCAGGAAGATTTACAGTCAAGCATGATGAACATTACAAAGGGAAAAGGATTTGATGTAGTTATTGAAATAACAGGAAGCTTAAAAGGCCTGGCATCAGCATTGCAGATTATTAGAATTGCAGGAAGAGGAAAGATCCTTGCACCGTCTATGTATACGAAAAATGAAATATTTACAGAGGAAATGGCTTATAATATGATGTATCGTTCTCCGATTATTCATGTAGTTCATCCTTGGTACTGTGAAAACTATATGGATGTGCTAAAAAAGGCAGTGGATGCGTATGTAAAAGATATTTTCCCAACAGATAAACTGATTACACACAGAATTCCAGTCACAGAGATTAATGAAGGCTTCCAACTGCTTACAACAAATCCAAAAGAATACATAAAAGGAATTATTACATTTAACTAGAACAAATGCTGGCAGATGGAATGATATCGGAATAAGATAGCTCTGTATTCTGGACTCCTAGTAGAGAAAATGATAGAATTCTTTTAAACGATAGATGGAAACGCCTGGTTGGTGCATTGATTTACTAGAAGAGAGGGTTAAAGACTTGAATAGAAAAGAAAAAATATTGCAATGTGTTCGACAAATGGTAGATGAACAGGAAACGAAAACCGGAATAGATTCTGGTACGATTGCAGAGGCGTTAGGATTAGAACGAAGTAACGTGAGCAGAGATTTGAATGAATTGGTGCGGGAAGGTCTTGTAGTAAAATCAGAAAGTAGACCGGTACTGTTTATGGAAGCATCAGTCTGTGAAGAGTTAGTAAAAAAAGCAGAGGAAAAAGACGGTAAAACCGCATTTAGCAATCTGATAGGCGGGAACGGATCGCTGAAATCTCAAATCGAACAGGGAAAATCAGCAATTTTGTATCCACCAAGAGGCTTACATACACTTTTGGCTGGACCGACTGGGACGGGAAAAACAACATTTGCAGAAAAGATGTATGAGTATGCGGCACAATCGGGGATAATTCGTGAAAAGGAAAAACTGATTGTTTTTAATTGTGCAGAATATGCACAAAATCCTCAGCTGATCCTGTCACAGTTGTTTGGATGTAAAAAAGGAGCCTATACTGGTGCAGAAAAGGATAAAATTGGACTTGTTGAGCAGGCGGATGGAGGAATTTTGCTGTTGGATGAAATTCACCGCCTGCCTCCGGAAGGTCAGGAGATGCTATTTTTATTGATGGACAAAGGAATCTATCGGCGTCTGGGTGAAACAGATAAATTCAGAGAGGCAGATGTACTGATTATCGGTGCTACGACAGAAAATATTAATACAGTTCTTTTAAAGACATTTTTGCGGCGTATGCCTGTTGTAATCCATTTGCCAGCATTGAATGAACGCCCTATAGTGGAACGTCTGCAGCTGATAGAGATGTTCTTTGTAAATGAACAAAAAAAGGTGGGAGTGCCGATCAGAGTTTATAAAGAGGCACTCATAGCACTTCTGTTATATTATTGTCCAGGCAATATCGGACAGCTGAAAGCAGATATTCAGCTGGTCTGTGCAAGAGCCTTTTTACAGTATAAGGTAGATAAACTGCAGTATGTTACGGTGGAATTGCCGGTACTGCCTGAGTATATCCAAAAAGGCCGTTTAGAACATCAAAATCAAAAGAATGATCTGATTGATTTTTTGAGATATTCGGATGATTATCATTTTTTTGAAGGTGAAGAAACAATCGGCAATCAAAAACAGTCGCTATATGATATTATTTCGGAGAAATATCAGACTTTTAAACAGCAGGGAAGAACAAAGGGGCAGATTACAGGGATATTACAGGAAGATCTGGACCGATATATGGAACAGCTGATGGAAAAATATCATGTGACAGATCAGGAGGATGGCAGAAAGAATCTGTTGAAAATTATAAATGCCAATGTGTATTATGCAGTTGAAGAAGTGATTCAATTTGCAGAAGTGCGGTTGGAAAGAAAATTATCTGAACAGGCTAAGATTGGAATGACAATGCACGTAAATGCCATGCTCGAACGGATTGAAAACGGAATTCCGATAAGGGAAGAGGTTGGCAGTGACATTGCATTAAATCATCCGAAAGAATTTCGAGTAGCAAAGACAATTAAAAGGCTACTGGAAGAGGAACTCGATGTTCAGATACCAGAACGAGAATTGGTATACCTGACAATGTTTTTATGTGTTTCGAATGAACAGATAAAACAGTATACAGGCATAATGGTTATGGCTCATGGTAATTCAACTGCGAGCAGTATGTCAGAAGTTGTTAATCAGCTGATGAATACGGATCATTGTAAAGCACTTGATATGCCGTTGGATATGTCTACTGAAATTATGTTTGAAAAAGCTGTGGCAATGGTGAAGGAAATCGATGAGGGCAAGGGAGTCCTGCTGCTAACTGATATGGGTTCACTGACCATGATGGGAGAATTGATTGAACAGAAAACCGGAATTAAAGTGAGAACCATAACACTTGCTTCGACCGCGATTGTGCTGGAAGCATTAAGAAAGTCATTGATGCAAGATATGTCCTTGGATGAAATCTATGCAGATTTGAAACAGACATTTCAGTTCCTGATAAAGAATCAAGATGAGAAGAATATGGGGTGTATCCAGCACAGGATTATAACGACATGTTTTACCGGACAGGGAACAGCTGTAAAAATCAAAGATATTATCATGGAAATGCTCCCAGGAGCATTGAAAGATATGGTGCATATACAGTGCATGGATTTCAGGCAGGCCGTAGACGTGCAGAATGGGAAAGAGGGACTGCAGCGGAAAAGGATTGATGCTGTAGTTGGAACAGTAGATTTGAAATTGGACGGTGTACCATATATTTCTGTCGATGAATTGATTGCGGGGGAGGGAATGCGTCGGCTGGAACATATATTATCGAATGCATCGGATTTGAATATTTCGAATGAACAGGAGAGCGATGTAAAGACAGAAATATTAGCTGAGACGCTTTCGGGGATACTGGCTTTTCTTAATCCGGCAAAGATTATTCCATTGCTACTGAAATCGTTTGAGGAACTGACGACTCAGGGGAAAAACAGAAAGGATATTAAATTTCGTTATGTAATTCATACGGCATGTATGCTGGAACGTATTATGCAGGGAGAAATTATACAGCATAAACAGACGGAAGAGATAAAAAAGAAGTATGAGACACTGTTTAATAGAATCAAGCAGAGTTTGGGAGATATTGAACATATGTTGCATATTGATATTCCGGATTCAGAAATTGTGTATTTGATAGAAATGATGGAAAATATATAAGATGAAAGTATCGGTTTATGACGCAGGTAATGCGTTATAGATCGATACTTTTTTGTCTAAACACACTTTATGCAGAAAAACAACACACAAAGCTGGCACGCAATTTGCTCTATAAATAAATAAAAGAAAAAAGAAATGAGGTGATGGGTAATGATTGGTGTGTTGGTTGTGACTCACGGAAATTTCAGCGAGTCCATTATTAAAAGTATGGAGTTGATTTTCGGTCATCACGATAAGCTGGAAGCACTGACATTAAATCATGGCGATGATGTGCAGGAACTATTGCGCAAGGTAAGAGAGAAATCTAAAGAATTAGATGATGGTGACGGTGTGATCGTTCTTGTCGATCTGCTCGGCGGAAGTCCTTGCAATGTGACTGCATCCTGCTTGAGGGAAGAAAATATTCAATGCGTGACAGGACTGAATCTACCAATGTTGATTAATGTATTGGAGAATAGGACAGAAATTTCACTAAACAGTCTTCCGGAAGTAGCAATGGAAGGAGGAAAAAATGGAATCGTAAATATGAAAGAACTGATCAGCTGATGAAGAGGTGATTAATTGATGAATGAAATATTTTTTCGGGTTGATGAACGTTTGGTTCATGGACAGATTCTTTTTAAATGGCTCGAACATGCGTCATGCAGTAAATTATATATCATTGATGATCAGGTGGCAACGGATCCTATTTTACAAGGTGTACTAACAATGACGGTTCCTGAGTCTGTAGAAGTGTTTTTTTATAGTACAGATGAAGGTGCTGAAGCTGTTATGATAGCGGATGCAAATGTACTTGTACTGTTAAGAACATTGGATACATTGTGGAGAATATATGAGAAGGGAACTGAAATAAAAACAGTAAATATCTGCAGGCTTCCATTTGCTCCTGGCAAAAAGGAATTATATGAAAATATATATGTGTCTGGGCATGAAGAAGAAATTATAAAAAGTTTGACGGAGGATGGGACAGTTCTTTATATACAGATGGTTCCAGATAATGAAGTAGTGTATATCAGAGATCTTATATAACAGCAAAGAGGAAAATTGTATGAAAACAAAAATAATACTGTTAACACATGGAGGCTGGGGAGAAGAATTATTACAGTCTGCTCAGATGGTTGTAGGAAAAATAGAATGCTGTGAAACACTGAGCCTGATGCCAGAGGATTCCATTTCTAATTATATGCAGCGCATAGATGCAGCGATAGAAAATGCAGAAAATGTTTTGCTATTGACTGATCTTGCAGGGGGAACACCGTCGAATATAGCCGGTGTCTATGCAAAGAAGTATGGAACGGTCTATGCAGTATGTGGTTTGAATATGGAAATGCTGATATGTGCGGATAATCTGAGAAATACGTATTACGGTGGAGAACTTGTTGACAAGATAGAAATATCAGTAAAAGAAAAAATATTAAATTTAAAAAGATAGGAGAGGATTAGTATGGCAAAAATTTCATTAGTACGCCTGGATAGTCGTTTGATTCATGGGCAGGTTATCACAAAATGGGTGAAGATTGCGAAAGCGAATCGGATTATTATCATTGATGACGAATTATCAAAAGATGATTTTATGGTCATGATCTATGCGGCTGCCGCACCAAAAAATGTGTCTGTTGAGATTATATCAGTTGATAAGGCAGCAGAGGAATGGGAAAAAGATGAATTTGGAACGGGAACGGTGATGTTGTTGTTTAAAGATGTTGAATCATGTATGCGGACAGCACAGAAGGGCGTTCCGATTTCTAGCTTGCAGATTGGGGGCATACCAAACGAACCAGGGCGAGTGACGATATTGCGTGCGGTTTCATTGAATCAGGCGGATATGGATCTGTTAGAGGAAATGCATCAAAAAGGAACTGAAATTTATATTCATATCATACCGGAAGAACCAAGAATGGATTTCGATAAGATTAAAAGAACGTTTGAGGGATAGGAGGATAAGATTATGGTATTTGCATTAGCATTAGCAGCAGGAATTTGGTGGTGGATCGGACAAAGTAAAATGGGATATACATTTCATGCGGTTATCTGTCAACCGATTGTGATGGCACTTCCTTTTGGAATTATTGCAGGAGATGTCGGTACAGCGATGAAAATAGGAGCAAATGTAGAAATGGTATATCTTGGAATGGTAGCAGCTGGAGCAAATATTCCAGCAGATGAATGTCTGGCAGGATGTATTTCAATTCCAATTGCGTTATTAACCGGAATGGATCCTGCAGCAGCAGTGACACTAGCCGTTCCATTTGGTCTGCTGGGCGTATTTCAGGATCAGATTAGAAGAACGTTACAGGCAGTGTTTGCGCATAAGGCAGATGCTTATGCAGAACAGGGAAATGTAAAAGGAATCGAACGCTGTGCGGTTGCGTATCCTCTTGCACTGGGATTTTTATTGAGATTCCCGATTGTATTTGCGGCTATTTATCTGGGAGCAGATGTTGTAGAGAAGTTATTGGATGTGATTCCGGAATGGCTTACACACGGATTGTCAGTTACTGGATCAACACTCCCTGCATTAGGATTTGCAATTACGATTTTTATTATTGGCAAAAATATTTATCTTCCATTTTTTATTATTGGATTTTTTGCGGTTCAGTATTTGGGAATTAGCACAATGGCAGCTGCAATCTTTGGAACATGTATAGCATTATTGATCACGTTCCTGCGCAGAGAACAGATGGCCAAGTAAAGGAGGGGATTCAAATGGAGAATACAGTTGAAAAAAAGATGAATAGTAAAGAGCAGGTATTGTTGACAAAGAAAGATATCAATAAATCATTTTACAGATGGTATTTTGATGCTGAGGTGTCCAATTGTTACGAAAGACAGCAGGGAGTAGCGTTTTGTTATAGTATGATTCCTTGTTTGAAGAAGCTGTATACCGACAAAGGGGAATTGAGCGGAGCACTGCTCAGACATTTGAACTTTTTTAATTCTCAGGGTACATGGAGTACACCGATTCATGGAATTACATTGTCTATGGAAGAAGAGCGTGCTAACGAGGGTGAAATTACAGATGGAGCAATTACAGGTATTAAGACCGGATTAATGGGTCCATTATCAGGAATCGGAGATACAATTGACTGGGGCACATTGAAAACTATCATATATGGAATTGCAGTGACATTTGGAATTACCGGAAATGTACTTGGAGCAATTATTCCATTTGCATTTATGCTGATTACGTTTTTTATAGGAAAAAATCTGTGGGCGTTAGGATACAAGATTGGAAAGGAATCTGTAAAAAGTATTTTGCAGGCAGGATGGGTCAAGGAACTGATTTCTGCAACAAGTATTCTGGGACTGTTCATGATGGGAGCATTAAGTGCTTCATATGTAACACTTACAACTGCCCTTAAGTTTAAAATTGCAGGAACTGAGATTATTCTGCAGGACATTTTGGATAGCATAGCTCCTGGAATTCTTCCTTTGTTAGTAGTTTTCGGCATTTATTATATTTTGAAAAATAAGAGCCAGAAATATGGACTGATTTCACTGGGGATCGTGTTGATATGTATTTTAGGTGCATTTATTGGGCTGTTTTAGCAGATTGAAATAAAATGTGCGTAGGGTAAGGAGGAAGACAATGATATTATCAATGGCAGAAATATTAAATGATGCAAAAAAAAGAAAATATGGCGTGGCAGCACCAAATGTGTTTAGCAGTATTACCGTGAAAGCATGTTTTGAGGCAGCAGAAGAGATGCATGCACCGATTATCCTTGATTGTGCAGGAATGCCTTTTTTAGAAGAAACGGCTGAGATTGCAAGGTTTTATGAAAGAAAATATCCAAATGTGTATGCAGCATTGAATTTGGATCATGGTGGTCCGTATGAAGAAATTGTAAGTGCGATTCGTTTTGGGTTTAGCTCAGTGATGATAGACCGTTCTATGGTTCCCTACGAAGAGAATGTACGAGAAGTTGCGGAGATTGTAAAAATTGCACATGCAGTTGGTGTGTCAGTTGAAGCAGAATTGGGACATGTGGGTCAGGGATTTGAATATGAAGAAACAAGAAATGCGGGGCTGACCAATCCAGAAGAAGCAGTTTCTTTTGTAAAAGAAACTGGAATAGATTGTCTGGCAGTTGCAGTAGGAACTTCGCATGGAGTATATAAAGGGAAACCGCATTTGGAATTTGATTTATTGTCAGAACTGAGTGAAAAAATACAGATTCCGCTGGTTCTTCATGGAGGTTCTGGAACAGGTGATGATAATCTTGCGAAAGCAGTATGCTGTGGTATTCAAAAGGTTAACTTGTTTACGGATTTAAGTAATGCTGGATTAAAGTCTCTGATGAAATATTTGGGCATTGATTGGGATCAGATGCAGCAGGATGGTACAAAAGGAGAATTTGCCAATATGAAAGCAAATTTGTGTGATGCTGGTCTGGAAGCAGGAAAAGGATACAAGGAATTGCTCTGCCACTATATTGAATTATTTGGAGGAGTCGGAAAAATTTAAGAAAGTTGGGGAAAGATTATGAAGAATTTTAGATTTACTTGCCCGACCACGTTTGTGTTTGGCAAGGGGGTTGAAGCAGAAGCGGGAAAAGAAGTGAAAAAATACGGAACAAAAGTATTGTTGCATTATGGCGGCGGTCATATTAAAAAGGATGGATTATATGACAGGATTGTTCAGGCACTAAAAGGAGAAAATCTAGAAGTATATGAACTTGGCGGCGTGAAAGCCAATCCAGATATTGGTCTTGTACGTGAAGGAATCAGTCTTTGCAAGAATGAAAAAATCGATGTTATTCTTGCTGTAGGTGGAGGAAGTGTGATTGATTCGGCAAAAGCTATCGGAATTGGTAGATATTATGATGGAGATGTATGGGACTTTTTCACGAAAAAGACCCCAGTAGAAAAGATGATGCCTTTAGGCGTTGTGCTTACAATACCAGCAACCGGAAGCGAAGCAAGTAATACAACGGTAGTTACAAATTCTGAAAATGGACATATGAAACGAGCACTGTCACATGAATGTCTCCGACCGGATTTTGCACTTATGAATCCTGAACTGACTTATACGCTTCCGGCTTATCAGACAGCAGCAGGAGGAGTTGATATCTTATCTCATATTATGGAAAGATATTTTACGAATGAAGAAGACTGTGAATTAACAGACAGACAATGCGAAGCACTTATGAAAACAGTGATCAAGCAGTTGCCAGTAGTAATGGAGAAACCAGAAGATTATGCTGCTAGAGCAGAAGTGATGTGGGCTGGTACAATGGCACATAATGGTGTATTAGGAGTCGGACGTGTAGAAGACTGGGGAAGTCATATGTTGGGTCATGAACTAAGTGCATATTATGATATGACACATGGTGCAACACTTTCCATTATTATTCCGCATTGGATGGAATATGTGTATCAGAATAACATAGCAAGATTTGTGAAATATGCAGTGGATGTATGGGGAATTGAAAATGATGTATTTCATCCGGAAGAAACCGCAGTGCGTGGCATTCAAAAAACAAAAGAGTTTTTCAAGTCATTAGGATTGCCAGTTTCTTTTGTAGATGCCGGAATTGATGGAGAAAAAATCGAAGAGATGGCAGAGAACTGTACGAAATTCGGAAGTGTAGGACACTTTATTAAGCTAAATAAAGAAGACTGTGTTCAAATTTATCAGGCTTCCTTAGAAAGATAAATATTATGTAAAAGCAGGAAAGAAGGTACTTATATGGGACGTGAGAAAATGCGTTTTTCAGTTTTGACAGAAAAAGGTCATGCAGAAGTGCGGGAGCGAAAACTTCCGGAAATCGGGACACACCAGGTGCTGGTGAAGCAGTTGGCATGTAATATTTGTACAACAGATTATGGTCAGTGGCTTGGATTGCGGGAACATCAGGGGTATCCAATGGCAGGTGGCCATGAAGGTTCTGGAGTTATAGAAGCAGTCGGTGAAGGTGTAAAAGATTATAAAGTAGGAGATTTTGTAGCAATTGCTTATGACGGATGTGGAGAATGTCTCGCATGTCGAAAAGGAGATGTTCTTCACTGCAGTAATGCAGCCTCAATGAAGGCAAAAACAGAGGACGGATATCTGGGCGGTTTTGGCTTTGCTGACTACTTTGTAAGAAATACGCGCAGTCTGATCAAGATGAACCCTAAGCTGGATCCAAGCGAAGCTGCTTTTTTGGAACCTCTTGCTACCGTTGTAAAAGGAATGAAAAAATTGCGTGTGAAACCATTAGAAACAGTAGCTGTGATCGGAGCTGGAACAATGGGATTAGTGAATGCATTAGCAGCGAGAGCATTAGGGGCAAGAGTAATTGTTTCAGAGATTATGGAGAAAAAGATCAATACTGCAAAAGAGATGGGATTTGAAGTTATTGATGCCGGAAAAGAAAATCCGATTGAAAAAGTAAAGGAATTAACAGATGGAATTGGAGCAGACGCAGTAATTATCGCAGTTGGAGCTTCATCAGCCAATAAACAAGCGTTTGAAATGGTAAAGGATATGGACGGAAGAATTTTGTTTTTTGCGGCAGGATATCCAGCACCAGAATTAGAAATTGATTCTAATGTAATCCATTATAGAAGACTTGAAATGATTGGAACATATGCCGCAGATACAATTGACTTTTTTACTGCAGGAAATATGTTGAATTCTGGAGCAGTGGATGTTTCGAAAATTGTCGAACCAGTGAAATATAAACTTGATGATGTGCAGGAGGCATTCAAAGCAGCTGCAACTCCAGGAATGTACCGTGTAAGCGTGCTGTTAAATGAATAGAGGTTATGTTGCTTGTCTTTAATGATATAGATTCCTGGAAAAGGACTGTCGCTAATTAGCGGCAGTCCTTTTGGATGATAAAATGTTATATAGAAATAATTATAGTCTGCTCAGATTGCTGTTGTGATATCTGGAAGAAAATGTCACATCTTCACCAAACCATTCCGGAGGCGTGAACTGATTGGCCTCATCTTCGTCTGCAAATTCTACTTCTGCTAAAATTAATGGTGCAAGATCCCCGTGAAAGATATCCAGTTCTATTTTGTGACGGTCATCTAAAGGGATTTCGTAGCGTGTCTTGACAATCAGTCTGCCATCTACTTTTTCACGAAGGTGTTCATATGCTTCCTTAGTTAACGGAAGATTGTATTCCTGGCGAACCATAAGACCGGAAGATTTATAAGTGAGTTCGTATTGATCATTATCTTTTCGGATGCGTACAACCGGAGAGGTACAGAGATAGCCTTGTTCCAGTTCTCTTGTCTTAGTAATATGTAGGTTATTCGGAATCTCCGGAATCAGATATTTGCGTTCTATTTCCATAAGTGTCTCCTTTTATATGTCCATTTGGTATTGCTGATATTCAGTATACACTTTCGTTTGCTTTTTTAGTAGTAGTTTGATAAACTTATAAAGAAATATGAGACTATAAAGGTGGAGGGCGACAATGAAGAAAGTAGCAGTTCTGTTAGCAGACGGATTTGAAGAGATTGAGGCTCTGACCGTTGTGGATATACTTCGCAGGGCAAGTGTGTATGTAGATACAGTATCTATTACAGATGAATACAAAGTCAGAGGTTCACATGGAATTAATGTGCAGACAGAAGATCTGTTTGATGAAGTGAATTTTGTAGAGTTTGACATGATCGTGCTTCCGGGTGGCATGCCGGGTACGACCAATCTGGATGAGCATCCGGGTGTAAAGAGAGTGGTAGAGGATTACGTGACATCCGGCAAATATGTAGCTGCAATCTGTGCAGCGCCAAGCATTCTTGGAGGTATGGGACTGTTAAAGGGAAAACGTGCGGCATGTTATCCGTCGGTAGAAGACAAACTGTCAGGCGCAGTGATTAGCAGGCTTCCAGTGGTACAGGATGGTAATATCATCACCAGCCGGGGCATGGGAACAGCAATCGATTTTGCATTAAAGCTTACAGAAATCCTATTTGACAGAGAGAAAGCAGAGGAGCTTGCAGCATCCATCATTTACGAATTATAAAGACATTATAAAATACATAAATCTATACTAGCCAAGCACAGAGGTTTGTGTTATACTAGTGCAATGAGTGTAATGTAAGATGCTTGTTCCTCACCTACCGGGGAATGAGATAGAAATAGGAGGAAATGTCAATGAGTTTACAGGTAGAAAATTTAGAGAAGAATATGGCAAAGCTTACAATCGAAGTTCCAGCCAGTGAATTTGAGAAAGCACTTCAGAGCGCATACAACAAACAGAAGAAGAGTATCAGCGTTCCGGGATTCCGTAAAGGTAAAGTACCGCGTCAGATGGTAGAGAAGATGTACGGACCAGAGATTTTCTATGAAGATGCAGCGAATGAACTGATTCCAACAGCGTACGAAGAAGAACTGAAGAACTGCGATCTTGAGATCGTATCACGTCCGACAGTTGACATCGTTCAGATCAAAAAGGGTGAGAACTTCATCTTTACAGCAGAAGTAGCTGTTAAGCCGGAAGTTACACTTGGTGAGTACAAGGGAATGGAAGTCGACAAGACATCTACCCGTGTAACACAGAAAGAAGTAGAAGCTAAGATCAAAGAAGAAGCTGAGAAGAATGCAAGAACTGTAACCGTTGAAGGACGTCCGGTACAGGATGGCGACGAAGTAATTCTTGATTTTGAAGGATTCGTTGATGGAGAAGCATTCGAAGGCGGAAAGGGTGAGAACTACCCACTGACCATCGGTTCCGGATCATTTATCCCAGGATTCGAGGAGCAGTTAGTTGGTGCTGAAGCTGAGAAAGAAGTTGAAGTTAAGGTTACTTTCCCGGAAGAGTATCATGCAGAAGAACTGAAGGGTAAAGATGCTGTATTCAAATGCACCATTCACGAGATCAAAGAGAAACAGATTCCGGAGATCGATGATGAATTCGCAGCAGAAGTATCTGAATTCGACACATTAGATGAATACAAAGCTGATGTTAAGGCTAAGATCAAAGAGCAGAAAGAGAATGAAGGCAAGCAGAAGAAGGAAGATCAGGCTGTAGAGAAGGCTGTAGCTAACGCTACAATGGAGATTCCGGAAGCAATGATCGACGAGCAGGTTCGTCAGATGGTTAACGAGTTTGCTCAGAATATGCAGTATCAGGGAATCAGCTTCGAGCAGTATTGTCAGATTACAGGCATGACTCTGGAGAAGATCCAGGAGGAGACCCGCCCACAGGCTGTTAAGCGTATCGAGACTCGTCTGGTTCTGGAGGCAATTGCCAAGGCTGAGAACATCGAAGTAACAGAAGAGAGACTGGATGAAGAGATCAAGAAGATGGCAGAGTCTTACAACATGGAAGCTGATAAGCTGAAAGAGCTTATGGGCGAAGAAGAGAAGAAACAGATGATGGAAGACATCGCTGTTCAGGATGCTGTTACATTCCTGGTAGAGAATGCTGTAGAGAAATAATTCATCCGGTTATCGCATAAACAGGTCAACGTATAGGAGGCGTGTAACATGAGTTTAGTACCTTATGTCATTGAACAGACAAGTCGTGGAGAACGCTCTTATGACATCTATTCAAGATTATTAAAAGATAGAATTATTTTCCTCGGCGAGGAAGTAACAGATGTGGCTGCCAATATTATTGTGGCACAGCTTCTATTCCTGGAGGCAGAGGATCCGGATAAGGATATCCATCTGTATATCAACAGTCCGGGAGGTTCTGTAACAGCAGGACTTGCAATCTATGACACTATGCAGTACATCAAATGTGATGTGGCTACATACTGTATGGGTATGGCAGCAAGTATGGGATCGTTCCTGTTATCAGGAGGAACCAAAGGTAAACGGTATGCAATGCCGAACTCTGAGATTATGATTCACCAGCCGTCTGGCGGAGCTCAGGGACAGGCAACGGAGATTCAGATTGCTGCAGAGCATATTCTGAAGATTCGTACCAGATTGAATCAGATTCTGGCGGAGAATACCGGACAGCCTCTGGATGTGATCCGTATCGATACTGAGCGCGATAATTTCATGAGCGCTGAGGAGGCCAAAGAGTACGGATTGATCGATGAAGTAATCAAAAACCGCAAATAAGCATTCATGCAATAGACGCAGCGCGCTTGGCGGGCTGCGTCTATGTGGTTTTTAGAATGATATTGAAATGAGAGGTGACAGAGCATGGCAGGAAGACTTGATGATCAGATCAGATGTTCATTTTGCAACAAACCACAGTCTCAGGTCCGCAAGTTGATCGCAGGACCGGCGGGATCGTACATCTGTGATGAATGTGTAGAGGTTTGTACGGAGATACTGGAAGAAGAACTGGAATATGAAGAAGGCAAAGGCCCTTTCGATGATATTACATTGTACAAACCGGAAGAAATCAAAGCATTTCTTGATGAATATGTGATTGGTCAGGAACAGGCAAAAAAGGTTCTCTCTGTAGCGGTGTATAATCACTATAAACGTATTATGGCTCAGAAAGATCTGGGCGTGGAACTGAATAAGAGTAATATTCTGATGCTGGGACCGACCGGATGCGGTAAGACACTTCTGGCACAGTCGCTGGCGAAGATATTAAATGTGCCATTTGCCATTGCTGATGCAACAGCTTTGACAGAGGCGGGATATGTCGGAGAAGATGTAGAGAATATTCTTTTGAAGATCATTCAGGCAGCAGATGGAGACATCGAGCGTGCAGAGTATGGCATTATCTACATTGATGAGATCGACAAGATTACCAGAAAATCCGAGAATCCATCCATTACCCGTGATGTATCGGGCGAGGGTGTGCAGCAGGCATTGCTGAAGATTCTGGAAGGTACGATTGCTAATGTACCACCACAGGGTGGAAGAAAGCATCCACATCAGGAACTGATTCAGATTGATACAACAAATATCCTCTTTATCTGTGGTGGAGCATTTGAAGGACTGGATAAGATAATAGAGACTCGTATCGATAAGAAGTCCATTGGATTTAATCAGGAAATTGCGGAGAAGCATGAGGACAGTGTAGATCGTCTGCTGAAGCAGGTGCTTCCGCAGGATCTGGTGAAGTTTGGCATTATTCCGGAGCTGGTTGGTCGTGTGCCGGTTACAGTATCTCTGGAAATGTTAGATCAGGATGCATTGATCCGGATTCTTACAGAGCCTAAGAATGCGATTGTAAAGCAGTATCAGAAGCTTCTGGAACTGGATGGAGTGGATTTGAAGTTTGATGACAGAGCACTGGAAGCGATTGCGGAGACGACTCTGAAACGTCGTACAGGAGCAAGAGGACTTCGTGCGATTATGGAGAATGTCATGATGGATACGATGTATAAGGCACCGTCTGAAAAAGCGCTTAAGACATGCCGCATTACCGAAGATGTGGTTAATGGTACAGCCGATCCAATCTATGAATATGACACATTGAATACTGAAAGTGCATAAATGTGCTGAATCAGGGGCGGGGCAGAATATAACTCCGCCCCTTTCATAATAAATACCGATGAGTAGACAGGAGTGACAGGAATGAACGAAATCAGTATGCCTGTAGTTGCATTGAGAGGACTTACCATTCTCCCGGAGATGGTAGTTCATTTTGATGTGAGCAGAGAGTGCTCAATCAATGCTGTCAATGCGGCTATGGAAGAGGAGGGACAGAAACTCTTTCTAACGGCTCAGAAAGACCCCGAGATAGATATGCCGGAAGCGGAAGATCTTCATAAGATCGGATGTGTGGCAGTGATTAAGCAGATCATTAAATTGCCGAAGAATATCCTGCGTGTACTGGTTGCAGGAGAATGCCGGGCAGAGTTTACAGAGTTTGAAATGACCGACCCATATTACCGGGCTATCATCTGTGAACTGCCGGATGAAAACCAGCTGAGTGATCTGGTGGCTGTTCAGGCCGATAATCCGAAGATTCAAGGGATGTGCAGAAGTCTGCAGGAATTATATAATAATTTTATTATGTGGCATCCGAAGTATCCACGGGATATGGTAAAGCAGATCAGTGAATACCGAGATCTTCATAAGCTGGTAGATGCTGTTGCCGCCAATGTGCCACTGCATTATACCGATTTGCAGGATATTCTGGAAGAGCGGGATCTGATGGAACGATATGATCTGTTGTCTTATAAGCTGGTTCATGAGATTCAGGTTATGAATATCAAAGAAGAGATCCAGAATAAGGTAAAAGAACGCGTTGACAAACATCAGCGGGATTATATTTTAAGAGAGCAGTTAAAGTTAATCAGGGAAGAACTTGGTGAGGAGAGTACGGTATCAGATGCGGATGAATTCAAGGAAAAGGCGGAGAAACTGAATGCGCCGGAGGAAGTAAAAGAAAAGCTTCTGAAGGAAATCTCCAGATTCAGAAGTTCTATGAACAGCCCGGCGGAAAACGGTGTGATCCGCACATATATTGAGACAATGCTGGAAATGCCCTGGGATACCATGTCTGAGGATTGCCATGATATTGTAAGGGCACGGGAGATTCTTGACAGGGATCATTACGGTCTGGAACAGGTAAAAGAGCGTGTACTGGAATTCCTTGCAGTCCGTGCGCTTGCAGAAAAGGGCAACAGCCCGATCCTGTGTCTGGTAGGTCCTCCGGGAACCGGTAAGACATCCATTGCCAGATCTCTGGCTACGGCATTGGATAAAAAATATGTACGCATTTCACTGGGTGGCGTTCGAGATGAGGCAGAGATCCGCGGACATCGTAAGACTTATGTGGGCGCAATGCCGGGACGTATTGCAAATGGATTGAAGACAGCCGGCGTGAAGAATCCACTGATGCTTTTGGATGAGATTGATAAGGTCAGCAATGATTATAAGGGAGATACATTCTCTGCGCTTCTGGAAGTTCTGGACAGTGAGCAGAATAATAAGTTCCGGGATCATTATCTGGAAGTGCCGTTAGATTTGTCTGAGGTATTCTTTGTGACAACAGCGAATACGCTTCAGACGATTCCGGGACCGCTGCTGGATCGTATGGAAGTGATAGAGATCAGCAGCTATACGGATAATGAGAAAGTACATATTGCTGTAGATCATCTGATTCCGAAGCAGCTTAAGAAGCATGGTATCAAGCCGGAGCAGCTCACTATCAGCAAAGGAGCTGTCGAAAAGATTGTTAGAAATTATACCAGAGAAGCAGGTGTGCGTCAGTTGGAGCGTAAGGTCGGCGAAATCTGCAGAAAGTCAGCCCGTGAGATCCTGGAAGATAAAAAGAACCGAATCCGTGTGACAGAGACTAACCTGCATAAATATCTTGGAAAAGAGAAATACCAGTATCAGATGGCTAATGAGACAGATGAAGTGGGAATTGTCCGTGGACTTGCATGGACCAGTGTTGGTGGTGTCACTCTTCAGATTGAAGTAAATGTAATGCCTGGAAAGGGACAGATCACTCTGACCGGTAAACTGGGGGATGTGATGAAAGAATCTGCCCGCACAGGTATCAGCTATATCCGTTCTATCGGAGAGAGTTATGGTCTGGAAGAGGATTACTTTGAAAAGCATGATATCCACATCCATATTCCGGAAGGTGCAGTGCCAAAAGACGGACCTTCGGCCGGAATTACTATGGCAACGGCAATCCTGTCAGCTGTTACAGGACGCAAGGTACATGCTGATGTTGCTATGACCGGGGAGATTACACTGCGCGGAAGAGTACTGCCGATCGGCGGAGTTAAAGAGAAGCTTCTGGCAGCTAAGAATGCAGGTATTCAGAAAGTTCTTGTGCCTGTAGAGAATGAAAGAGATGTAAAGGAATTGTCAACAGAGATAACCAGGGGGCTTGAGATAGTACCGGTATCCAGAATGGAAGAGGTACTTGAGCATGCACTCGTGAAAGGAGAGACCGAATGATTATTCGAAGCCTGGAACTGGAAACCGTATGCGGTATCACCAGTACATTGCCGGAGAACACATTACCGGAGATTGCATTTGCGGGGAAATCAAATGTAGGAAAATCGTCATTGATCAATGGACTTATGAATCGCAAATCATTTGCCCGTACATCGGCAACGCCTGGTAAGACGCAGACCATTAATTTTTATAATATTAATCAGGAATTATATCTGGTGGATCTGCCAGGATATGGATATGCTAAGGTATCGGAGCAGGAAAAGAAGAAATGGGGACAGATGATCGAGCGTTATCTGCATCAGTCCAAGCAGTTACGTGCTGTTTTTCTTTTGATTGATATTCGTCATGCACCGTCTGCTAATGATAAAATGATGTACGACTGGATTCTGTCTCAGGGGTATCATCCAATCATCATTGCGACGAAGCTTGATAAATTGAAACGAAGTCAGGTACAGAAACAGATCAAGGTAGTTAGACAGGGACTGGGCTTAAGCAAAGACAGTATTCTGATCCCGTTTTCAGCAGTGACCAAACAGGGACGGGATGAGATCTGGGATCTGGCAGAAGAGATCTGTGGATTGAAAGAGTCAGAAGAAGGCGAAGAATAGAATTACAGGAGGCAGGAATATGAGTGTGAAAGAAGACCTTGGCGATACCAGACCTTACTGGAAAGTTCTGGTCAGCCTGGTATTCAGTCTAACGGCAACCGTATTATTTATATATGTGGGAATCAAAGCAATCTTCTATTTTATGCCGTTTGTAATCGGATGGATCCTGTCAGTGATCGCAGGCCCGCTGGTGACATTTCTGGAAAAGAAATTAAAGGTTATGAAACGGTTGGGCTCGGCGATTACCATTATTCTGGTACTTGCGTTGTGTATCGGTCTAATCTATCTGATCATTAGCCAGATATGGGAAGAAATTTCGGTATTGATCCGCAATTTTCCAAGCATGTATCATGATCTGGAGCGTGGACTGAGCCAGATTGGAGCACAGGGGAATACACTTTTTGAACGTTTTCCTGAACAGATACAGAACAGTTGGGCAACGCTGATGAATAATTTGGATGATACTGCATCTTCACTGATTGGACGTATCGGAGAGCCAACTATCGAAGTGGCAGGAAATGTGGCAAAGCGGATTCCATCCGTGCTGATCGGAACAATCGTAGCCTTTGTATCTGCATATTTCTTTATTGCCGATAAAGAAAATCTGGGAGAATGGGTGAAAAAAGTAGTGCCAAAGTCCATTACCAGCAGATTACTTCTGGTAGGCGAGAACCTGAAATATGCCATGGGTGGATATTTTAAAGCACAATTCAAGATTATGGGCGTCGTATTTGCGATTCTACTTGTTGGTTTTACACTGATGCAGATTCGTTTTTCGATACTGTTGGCGATTGTCATTGCATTTTTGGATTTCTTACCGTTTTTCGGAACAGGAACTGCATTGATTCCGTGGGCAATCTACAAATTTCTGGTAGGGGATTATAAGATGGTGGCTGCGCTGGTAATTTTGTATGGTGTTACACAATTAGTACGACAGCTGATTCAGCCGAAGCTGGTAGGAGATTCCATGGGATTGAATCCGTTGTATACACTGTTTTTGCTGTATCTTGGATATCGGGTCGGAAGTGTATTAGGAATGATCTTTGCAGTACCGATTGGTCTGATCCTGCTGAATCTGTATCAGGCAGGTGCATTTGATTATATTCTGAACGATGTGAAGATCCTGGCAGAAGGAATATTGAGTCTGAGAGAATAAATATAAGAATTAAGAAAGGTTACTTTATTACCGGTGAGGCGATAAAGTAACCTTTTTTATACAATTGCAATTTCACGCAATTCCAAGAATCGCTAATCCTAATTTCATTACGCCTGCCAGAAGCATGACCCAGATAGGATTTAGTTTATATTTCTGAAGAAGAATCAGGCAGATAACAAAAATACCTACCAGATACCAGTTGGTAGTCGCGAGCTGAACAGTACCCTGACTGCTCCAGAACGCAGTGGTAAGGATTGTAATACCTGCGGATGCAATCATAGCTACGACAGCCGGACGCAGGGAAGTAAGGATCAGCTGCATGGCAGAGAGATTACGATACTTCATATAGAGCCAGGCAAGAAGTGTTACGATGATACAGGATGGAGTAATACATCCCAATGTAGCTACAAATGCACCGAAAAGACCGGCTATTTTGATGCCGACAAAGGTAGCACCATTGATTGCGATAGGACCTGGCGTCATCTGTGAAATAGTAATCAGATCAGTAAATTCACTAGCGCTCAGCCATCCATGAGCGGTAACAACCTGCCCCTGGATCAGTGGGAGAGCAGCATAGCCGCCACCAAAGCTGAATAGTCCAATTTTCAGGAAGCTTAAAAACAGCTGAAGGTAGATCATGATTTATGCCTCCTTCCTGCCATAAGAGCCCGGCAGACCCCAATCAGAATGCAGACCAGAATGATGTAGATTACATTAATCTGGAATATACAGTCTGCAATAAATGCAGCAATCATGATCAGTACGGCGCCCGTATTTTTATCTTTGATGATGCCGGATACCATGTCCCAGGTAACCGAGGCAATGACGGCACCGACACCTGCCTGCATACCTTCCAGCATCTGACTGACAATAAAATTATCCCGGAAAGCATTATAAAAAAATGAGATAACTGAGATGATTACAAACGGTGGAATCACGGTCGCAAGAATTGTAATGCCGATACCCAGGATGCCGGCTAACCGATAGCCTACAACAATCGCACCATTGATTGCAATAGGACCAGGAGCAGACTGGGCAATAGCGACAAAATCCAGCATTTCATTTTCATCGATCCAGTGGTAATCATCAACAAATTTTTTCTTCATTAAGGAAACAATGACATATCCTCCGCCGAATGTAAATGCACTGATATATAGTGTCGACAGAAACAGGCGGAAGAGCATATTATGGTTATTTTTCAGATTGTCTTTCATAAGAAGCCTCTTTGGTTCGGAAATTATTTTTGTTAGTGCCGGGAAATATTTCCAGCACAACAATTATAACATTTTCCCTTGAAAAGGAAAGCACGCATGGATAAAATTGTAGTAATGGGATTTTTTAGATTGAATTTTTAAATTAGGAGGAGAAGTTATGTGTACAGCAGCAACTTATAAGACAAAAGATTTTTATATAGGGCGAACTTTGGATTATGAATTCTCTTATGGAGAAGAGGTTGTGGTAACACCGAGAAATTATCCATTTGCATTCCGCTTTCAGGGCGAGATGAAGAGCCATTATGCAATGATCGGAACTGCATATGTGGCAGGCGACTATCCATTATACTATGATGCAGTCAACGAAAAGGGTCTCGGCATGGCAGGACTTAATTTTGTTGGAAATGCAGTATATCAGGAACCGGTAGAGGATAAAGAAAACGTTGCTCAGTTTGAATTTATTCCATGGGTACTCAGTCAGTGTGAGTCCGTAGAGGATGTGAAAACACTGCTGGCAAACATGAATCTGACCGGAACACCGTTCTGCGAGGAACTTCCGACAGCTCAGTTACACTGGATGATCGCGGACAGAGAACAGGCAATTACGGTAGAATTTGTAGAGAGTGGTATGCATATCTATGATAATCAGATGGGTGTTATGACAAATAACCCTCCATTTGAGATGCAGATGTTTCTGTTGAATCAGTATATGAACTTGTCACCAAAACAGCCGGAGAATCATTTTGCAGAAGCACTGCCACTTGAGACTTACAGCCGTGGTATGGGAGGAATGGGACTTCCGGGAGATCTGTCTTCCACTTCGCGTTTCGCTAAAGTTGCATTTACCAGAATGAATTCCATATCCGGAGATTCAGAAGAGGAAAGCGTTGGACAGTTTTTCCATATTCTGGGTTCTGTAGAACAGCAGAGAGGATGCTGCGAGGTAGAAGAAGGAAAATATGAGATTACCATTTATACGTCCTGCTGTAATGCAGATAAAGGCATTTATTATTATACAACATATGAGAATCAGCAGATCACAGCAGTAGATATGCATCGGGAGAATCTGGATAGTGATACTCTGGCGAGATATCCGATGGTAATGAAACAGCAGATTTACTGGCAGAATTAAATGATATTATGTATATATATTGAGAAAAATTATCACTGTTTCCTTGTTGATTTTATGGTTTCTTTTTATAATTAAGAATAACAGCAATACCAACAAAGGAGTATCAATTATGAATGCGGAAGAACTGATTAAGGAACTACAAACACTGCCTGATGAAATGACGTCATCTGAGCGTTATGCGGCATATGCCAGAGGTGAGGAAGTTGACCATATTCCATTTTATTATCCGGGAAACGGCAGTACTCTTGCTCCTCTATACGGTTATACAATTGAACAATATCGTTCAGATTTCGAGATACATTGCAAGGTTATGGATGAACTTCATAATGAATTCGGAAATTCCATTTCCGCAAGTGCGAACATGGGATTAAAAGGAGTTGGTGAAGCAGTTGGATCTTTGGTCGTTTATCCGGTCAATTCAATAGATTATATTTCGGATTATATTCTCAAAGATTATAAAGATCTTGAGAGTCTTCGTTTTGAACCGGCTAGTAATGCTTTTTTACAAAAAAAATTAAACCATGTATATGCATTGAAAAAACATTATGGAGATTCGCTTCCGGTTGGTGTTAGTGTTGCCGGACCGCTTTCAACGGCTGCATCGATTCGTGAACCGGAAAGTATATTAAAAGATATGAGGAAAAATAAAGATAATCTTCATAAGCTGTTGGCATTTTCTACATCATGTGCATTAACATGGGTAGAAACATGTAAAAAAGAGTTTGGAAAAGTCTCGGCAGGAATAGCTGATCCGGTTTCTTCCAGTACCATCATCAGCCCTAATAGTTTTCGTGAATTTTCGAAGCCTTATCTGAAAGAACTGGTTCAGGGCATTACGGAAATTACTGGTTCAGCACCGGGGTTGCACATTTGCGGCAAAACAAAGCCTATCTGGGAAGACCTGCTTGAGCTGGGAATTAATGAATTCTCTGTGGATAATTGCGAAGATTTATCGGAATTAAAAAACAGCTTAGGTAGGCATATGACTATATCAGGCAATGTTCCGCCTGTGGAAGTTATGCTGAATGGAAGTATAGATGATGTAATCGAATCCGTTCGCAAATGCCTCTTAAAAGCCAGTGATAGTCCGAATGGGTTTATCCTGGATGTTGGGTGTCAGCTTCCGATCGGTACTCCGCGAGAAAATGTTTATGCATATATATATGCAGCTAAGAAGTATGGAAGACATGCTAAAAAGGGGCAGCTTTGCGGTGGATTACTGTAACCTGGAAATAGGGATTGTTTTGCGAAAAGCGTTTGATATTTATTATTCCAGTAAACTTGCTGAACAAATTTCAAATGACAGTTATGGAATAGAAATATTGAAGTGCAGATTGTTTAAAAAGTACAGAACAAACATTCGAATTGTTCTGTACTTTTTTTATCCTGAATGATATACTGGACAAGTAACATACTAAGAACACAATTACTATTTCTAAAATATCACCGCCAACTTAGAGCAGATCAGGAGAAATCATATGGATCATTTTGAATTAGTATCTGAATATCAGCCAACCGGAGATCAGCCGAAAGCCATTGCAGATCTCGTGGCAGGTTTTAAAGAAGGGAATCAGTGTCAGACATTGCTTGGTGTCACTGGATCAGGTAAGACATTTACCATGGCGAATGTCATTCGGGAATTGAATAAACCAACACTGATCATTGCGCATAATAAGACATTGGCTGCACAGTTATACGGAGAGTTCAAAGAGTTCTTTCCGAATAACGCAGTAGAATATTTTGTCTCCTATTATGACTACTACCAGCCGGAGGCTTATGTTCCATCCTCTGACACATATATTGCGAAGGATTCAGCGATCAATGATGAGATTGACAAATTGCGTCATTCAGCGACAGCGGCACTGTCTGAGCGGCGGGATGTCATTATTGTAGCCAGTGTTTCCTGCATCTATGGTCTGGGTTCGCCGATTGACTATAAAGATATGGTGATTTCTCTGCGCCCGGGCATGGAGAAGGATCGGGATGAGATGATCCATAAGCTGATTGATATTCAGTATACCCGTAACGAGATGGATTTTCATCGTGGTACGTTCCGTGTGCATGGAGATGTGGTAGAGATATTCCCGGCAGGATCAGGAGAACTGGCGGTTCGCGTAGAGTTTTTTGGAGATGAAGTAGATCGGATCACAGAAGTGGATGTGCTGACCGGCGAGATTAAGCGGGATCTGAAGCATATTGCGATATTCCCGGCTTCTCATTATGTCGTGTCCAAGGAGAATATGGAGCGTGCGATCACAGCAATTGAAGCGGAGCTGGAGCAGCAGGTGCGTTATTTTAAGGGCGAAGATAAGCTGTTAGAAGCACAGAGAATAGCGGAGCGTACGAATTTTGATATTGAAATGATGAGGGAGACAGGTTTCTGCTCAGGAATTGAGAACTATTCGAGACATTTGACGGGACTTGCACCGGGACAGCCACCGCATACATTGATTGATTATTTTCCGGATGATTTCGTTATGATGATTGATGAGTCGCATATGACGGTGCCGCAGATAGGCGGCATGTATCACGGCGACCAGTCCAGAAAGCGGACGCTGGTGGATTATGGATTCCGTCTGCCGTCAGCACTGGATAACCGTCCGCTCAGTTTTGAAGAGTTTGAGAGTAAGATCAATCAGGTTCTGTTTGTATCTGCTACACCTGGCAAATACGAAGATGAGCATGAACTTCTGCGCACAGAGCAGGTAATCAGACCGACGGGTCTTCTGGATCCGGAGATTGATGTGCGTCCGGTAGAAGGCCAGATTGACGATCTGGTCGGTGAGATTAAGAAAGAGACAGATAAGAAGAATAAGATATTGGTAACAACGCTGACCAAGAGAATGGCAGAAGATCTGACAGATTATATGCGGGAACTTGGTATCCGTGTCAAATATCTCCATTCAGATATTGATACGCTGGAGCGTTCGGAGATCGTGCGCGATATGCGTCTGGATGTGTTTGATGTATTGGTCGGTATTAATCTTCTGCGAGAAGGACTGGACATTCCGGAGATTTCACTGGTGGTGATTCTGGATGCAGATAAAGAAGGATTCCTGCGTTCCGAGACATCGTTGATCCAGACGATTGGACGTGCTGCAAGAAATTCCGAGGGTCATGTGATCATGTATGCAGATACGATCACAGATTCTATGCGAAAGGCATTGGATGAGACCGAGCGTCGACGCAGTATCCAGATGAAGTACAATGAAGAGCATGGTATCACACCGCAGTCTATTCATAAGGCAGTCAGAGATCTGATTACGATTTCCAGAAAGGCAGCATCTGCGGAGATGCAGATAGAAAAGGATCCAGAGTCGATGAGCAAAGCAGAACTGGAGAAGCTGGTAGGGGAAGTGACCAAGCAGATGAGGAAAGCAGCAGCAGAATTGAACTTCGAGGCAGCGGCAGAGCTGCGTGATAAGATGACAGAGCTGAAGAAACAGCTACTGGACATGGATGAAACATAGAATAAGTATAGAATAAACTAAAAATAAATCATTGAATTAGTAACAAAGGAGCATGTTATGTCGGATAAGAATAAAAAATGTATTCGTATACGGGGAGCCAATGAGCATAATCTCAAGAATATTAGTCTGGATATTCCAAGAGACGAGCTGGTGGTTCTGACAGGACTGTCGGGATCCGGTAAGTCTTCGCTGGCATTTGATACCATTTATGCAGAAGGACAGCGCAGATATATGGAGTCGTTGTCATCTTATGCCAGAATGTTCCTGGGACAGATGGAGAAGCCGGATGTGGAAAGCATCGAAGGACTTTCGCCGGCAATTTCAATTGACCAGAAGTCTACAAATCGTAATCCTCGTTCGACAGTAGGTACTGTGACAGAGATATATGATTATTTCCGATTATTATATGCGAGGATTGGTATTCCACATTGCCCGAAATGTGGAAAAGAGATTAAGAAGCAGACGGTTGATCAGATGGTCGATCAGATCATGGAGATGGAGCAGGGAACCAGAATTCAGCTGTTGGCACCGGTGGTACGAGGACGGAAAGGTACGCATGTGAAGCTGCTGGAGCGTGCAAAGAAGAGCGGATATGTCCGTGTGCGGATCGATGGCAGTATGTATGAATTGTCGGAAGACATTCAGCTGGATAAGAATCTGAAGCATAATATAGAGATTGTTGTAGATCGTCTGGTGGTAAAGCCGGGGATTGAAAAGAGATTGACGGATTCGGTGGAGAATGTTCTGCATCTTGCAGAGGGACTGATGACAGTCGATGTGATTGGCGGAGAACAGGTGAATTTCAGCCAGAGCTTTTCCTGTCCGGATTGTGGTATCAGCATTGAAGAGATTGAACCGAGAAGCTTCTCATTTAACAATCCGTTCGGGGCTTGCCCGGAGTGTTCCGGACTTGGATATAAGATGGAATTTGATGCTGATCTGATCATTCCGGATAAGAGCCTGAGTATCAATGAAGGTGCAATCACAGTCATGGGATGGCAGTCTGCCAGCAAGAAGGGCAGTTTTACCAGAGCCATACTGGAAGCACTTGCGGAAGAATATCAATTTTCACTGGATACGCCGTTTGAGGAATATCCGGAGGAGATTCAGAATATACTGATTCACGGTACGAATGGTAAGAATGTGAATGTGCATTATTTTGGACAGCGCGGAGAAGGGTTCTACGATATTGCATTTGAAGGTATTGTTAAGAACGTAGAGCGCAGATATCGTGAGACTTATTCGGAAGCATCCAAGGCAGAGTATGAAGAATTTATGCGGATCACACCTTGCCGTGCATGCAAGGGACAGCGCTTGAAGCCAGGAGCACTTGCGGTAACGATTGGGAATCATAATATTGCAGAGATTACATCATTTTCGATTGAGGAACTGGCTAAATTCCTGGATAATCTGGAGCTGACCAGTCAGCAGCATATGATCGGTGACCAGATATTGAAAGAAATACGTGCGAGACTGCAGTTCTTGCTAGATGTAGGATTGGATTATCTGACGCTGTCGCGTGCAACCGGAACGTTGTCCGGAGGAGAAGCGCAGCGAATCCGACTGGCAACACAGATTGGCTCCGGCCTGGTAGGTGTGGCATATATTCTGGATGAACCAAGTATCGGTCTGCATCAGAGAGATAATGATAAATTGCTTGGAACACTGAAACACCTGCGGGATCTGGGTAATACGGTAATCGTGGTAGAACATGACGAGGATACTATGTTTGCAGCAGATCATATTGTGGATATTGGACCTGGTGCCGGAGAACATGGTGGTGAAGTGATCGCAGAAGGAACGGCAGAGGAGATCATGCAGGTGCCGGAATCTATCACAGGCGCATATCTCAGTGGTCGGATTCGTATACCGATTCCGGAGGAGCGCAGGAAACCGACAGGATGGCTGAAGATCGTAGGTGCACAGGAGAATAACCTGAAGAATATTGATGTGAAGATTCCACTGGGAGTCATGACGTGTGTAACCGGTGTGTCAGGATCAGGTAAGAGTTCGCTGGTCAATGAGATCCTTTACAAATATCTGGCGAAGAAGCTGAACCGTGCCAGAACGATTCCGGGAAAGCATAAAAAGATAGAAGGTGTGGAGCAGTTGGACAAGGTGATCAATATCGATCAGTCACCAATTGGTCGTACACCGAGATCCAATCCGGCAACTTATACGGGTGTGTTTGATCAGATCCGTGACCTGTTTGCAGCAACACAGGATGCCAAAGAACGAGGCTATAAGAAAGGGCGTTTTAGCTTCAATGTAAAGGGCGGACGATGCGAAGCATGTTCCGGTGACGGTATTCTGAAGATTGAGATGCATTTTCTGCCGGATGTGTATGTTCCGTGTGAAGTGTGCGGTGGCAAGCGCTATAACCGCGAGACACTGGAAGTACATTATAAAGGCAAGAGTATTTATGACGTGTTAAATATGACGGTAGAAGAAGCGTTGACTTTCTTTGAAAATGTTCCATCCATCCGGAGAAAGATTGAGACGCTGTATGATGTGGGACTTTCCTATCTGCGTCTTGGACAGCCATCGACGACATTGTCCGGAGGTGAGGCACAGCGGATCAAGCTGGCAACAGAGCTTAGTAAGCGCAGCACCGGTAAGACGATTTATATTCTGGATGAGCCGACGACGGGATTGCATTTTGCAGATGTGCATAAGCTGACCGAGATTCTGAAGAGGCTGGCATCCGATGGTAATACGGTTGTAGTAATCGAGCACAATCTGGATGTGATCAAAACGGCAGACTACATTATCGATATCGGACCTGAAGGCGGTGCGAAAGGCGGTACGGTGATCGCAGAAGGCACGCCGGAAGAAGTTGCACTGAATCCGGTATCTTATACAGGTAAATACATCGACATGATGTTGAAGAAAGGATAAACCTGAAAAAAAGACTTTTCAACAGACACAAAGTTTACTATAATGTCATTGTTGACAGATTTCATGAATAAGAACGAATGATAAAGAGGTATAATAAGTAGAGTTACTTATTATACCTCTGTGCATAAATGAAGTGGCTGGTTCAGAAAGTAACCGGATGATGAAAGGGGAACAGGAATGGCAGTTGAAATCGGAATTGATTTGGGGACCGCAAGCGTTCTGGTGTATGTGAAAGGGAAGGGCGTAATATTAAAAGAGCCTTCCGTAGTAGCATATGACCGGGATACCAACAGCATCAAAGCAATCGGAGAAGAAGCCAGACTGATGCTTGGCAGGACGCCGGGGAATATTGTGGCAGTGCGTCCGCTGCGTCAGGGCGTGATTTCTGATTATACAGTGACAGAAAAGATGATCAAATATTTTGTGCAGAAAGCAATGGGCAGGAGAGCTTTCAGTAAGCCGAGAATCAGTATCTGTGTGCCGAGTGGAGTGACAGAAGTAGAACGTAAGGCAGTTGAAGAGGCGACCTATGCAGCAGGAGCTCGTGAAGTCAGACTGATCGAAGAACCGGTGGCTGCTGCAATCGGTGCTGGAATCGATATTTCCAGACCGTGCGGCAATATGATCGTAGATATCGGAGGCGGTACGGCAGATGTGGCGGTTATCTCGCTGGGTGGAACTGTGGTTAATACTTCTATTAAGATTGCCGGAGATAACTTTGATGATGCGATCGTGCGCTATGTGCGGAAGAAGCATAACCTGCTGATCGGGGAGCGTACAGCAGAAGATATTAAGATCAAGATCGGATCAACATATCCGCTGGTAGAGGAAGAGTCTATGGAAGTGACAGGACGGAATCTTATGACCGGGCTTCCGAAGACGGTGACGGTAACATCTGCGGAGACCGAGCAGGCATTGAAGGAGCCGGTTGGGCAGATTGTAGAAGCGGTTATCAGCGTGCTTGAACGTACACCACCGGAACTTTCAGCAGATATTCTGGATCGTGGAATTGTGCTGACCGGAGGTGGGGCAATGCTGCGAGGACTGGAAGAACTGATTGAAGAACGAACCGGAATCAATACTATGACTGCAGAGAATCCTATGACAGTTGTAGCCATCGGTACCGGACAGTATGTGGAATTTATGAGCGGACGGAATGAAGGATAAAAGCAGAGAAAAGCGGTTATATGGAAGAAATCAAAGGATATGTAGAACACATCGTATATCGGAATGAGGATAATGGATATACGGTATTTAATCTGAATAACGAAGATGGAGATCTGACCTGCGTGGGTACATTTCTCTATATTGAAGAAGGTGAGCTGCTGAAGCTGACAGGCGAATATGTGAATCACAGCCTGTACGGACTGCAGCTTTCCGTGTCTGAATCAGAGGTCTGCGAACCGGAAGATCTGATGTCGATCGAGCGATATCTGGGCTCAGGGGCAATCCGTGGAGTCGGCGCTGCATTGGCAGGGAGGATTGTGCGAAAGTTTAAAGAAGATACATTCCGAATTATAGAGGAAGAACCGGAGCGGCTGGCAGAGGTCAAAGGCATCAGTGAGCGCAAAGCAAGAGAGATTGCAGAGCAGGTAGAAGAGAAGAAGGATATGCGTCAGGCAATGATCTATCTGCAGAAATATGGCATTTCTACGACGCTGGCAGCAAAGATTTATCAGTATTATGGCAATGGAATTTACCGTGTGCTGGAAGAGAACCCTTACCAGATGGCGGATCATATCAGTGGTGTGGGATTCCGAACTGCGGATGAGATAGCGAAGAGAATCGGTATTCATACGGATTCCGATTACCGGATCCGCAGTGGAATATTTTATACATTGCTTCAGGGAGTGAATGCAGGGCATATTTTCCTGGATGAGGAACTTTTGGCACGCAGGGCAGGACAGCTACTGGAAGTGGATCTGGAGCATATTGAAAAATATCTGATGGATCTGTCTATGGAACGCAAGGTGATCCTGAAAGAAGCAGATGGCGTGAAGCGAGTATATCCATCGAATTATTATTATATGGAAATGAATACGGCGAAGATGCTCCATGATCTAAATGTTACTTATGATGTGAGTGAGACAGGAGTATTGCACCGACTGGCACAGATTGAGGAAAATATGGATCTGCCGCTGGATGAGAAACAGCGGGAAGCGGTTGTTGAGGCGGTACGTCATGGAGTACTTGTGCTGACCGGAGGACCGGGAACCGGTAAGACGACGACAATCAATGCCATGATCCATTATTTTGAAAGTGACGGAGCGGATATTCTGCTGGCAGCACCGACCGGAAGAGCAGCAAAGCGTATGACGGAGACAACCGGATATGAAGCACAGACGGTACACCGCCTGCTGGAAGTCAGCGGTAATCCAGAGGATGAAGAACAGAAAAACGGCTTCAGCCGGAACAGGGATAACCCACTGGAAACAGATGTGATCATAGTAGATGAGATGTCGATGGTGGATCTTCCGCTGATGCATGCACTCTTATCGGCTGTGTGCGTGGGGACGAGACTCATCCTGGTGGGAGACCGGAATCAGCTTCCATCTGTGGGACCGGGAAGCGTGCTGAAGGATATTATTGCGTCCAAATGTTTCCCAGTAGTGAAACTGACGCGTATTTTCCGTCAGGCAGGCGAGAGTGATATCGTGGTAAATGCTCACAAGATCAACCGCGGAGAACCTGTGATTCTGGACAATAAGAGTCGTGATTTTTTCTTTCTGAAGAGGCAGGATGCCAACACGATCATCAGTGTGGTGCTGACATTGATCCAGAAGAAATTGCCAAAATATGTAAATGCAGAGCCATACGATATCCAGGTGTTGACACCCATGCGGAAAGGTCTGCTCGGGGTAGAAAGGTTAAATGGTATTCTGCAGGAATATCTGAATCCGCCATCACCGTCTAAAGCGGAAAAAGAATATGGTGATAAGAAGTTCCGCGAGGGCGATAAGGTCATGCAGATCCGCAATAATTACCAGATTGAGTGGGAAGTATGCACCAAATACGGTATGACGGTGGATAAAGGTCTGGGTGTGTTTAATGGTGATATGGGCATTATCCGGGAGATTAATACATATGCAGAGACTATGACGGTAGAGTTTGATGAGCACAGACGGGTAAGTTATTCGTTTCAGTCGTTGGACGAACTGGAACTGGCTTATGCGATCACCATTCACAAGTCTCAGGGAAGTGAGTATCCGGCGGTAGTAATTCCGCTCCTTCAGGGACCGAGACAGTTATACAACCGCAATTTGATTTATACAGCAGTAACCAGAGCAAGAAAATGTGTGACACTGGTAGGCAGTGAACAGGTCTTTGCAGACATGATCCAGAATAATAACGAGCTGAATCGTAATTCGAGTCTGGCAGAGCAGATCAGGGAGTTCTGCCTATGAGAATACGAGCATTTATTTCTAAAACTATTTCTAATATTACAGTCTTTACAGATAAAATCATGGTATTCCTGTTTCCTAATACCTGTCCGTTTTGCGGTAAGGTATCGGAGGCGGGAATCTGTGGTGCGTGCAGAGCAAAGCTTCCTTATGTGAGGAATCCATATTGTATGCGCTGTGGTAAGCCAATTCGGCGTGAAGAAGAGGAATACTGTTACGACTGCAGCAGGCACTCGCATTATTATGAGAGCGGCAGGGCGGTCTGGCAGCATGTGTCAGTGGTGCGCCCGGCAATCTATCAATTCAAATATCATAATCGACGGATATATGGCCGTGCATTTGCCCGTGAGATGGTACGTGCATATGGCAGAACAATACGTAAATGGCAGATCGCCATCATCATTCCAATACCACTCAGTAAAAGCAGAAGACGGAAAAGAGGATATAATCAGGCAGAAATCCTGGCAAAAGAGATTGGCAGACTTATGGACATTCCGGTAGATACAGAAAGCCTTATCCGAAATAAAAATACAATTCCACAGAAAGTTATGGACGCGCGGGGACGGCGGAAAAACCTGCAGCACGCATTTGCCTGGAAGGGAATGAAACTGCAGGGAGTCAACGTGTTGCTGATCGATGACATTTACACGACAGGAAGCACGATCGATGTGGCAGCGAAGACGGTAAGACTTGCTGGCGCTGAGAAAGTGCATTTTCTGACGGTAAGCATTGGACAAGGTACATGATATTTGGTATACTGAATAATAATGTTTAGAAATAATAATAACTAAGTGTAGAGATAACGAGGTGCAGAATGTTAGATGAGAGAAAAGTCAAGCTGATGACAAGAATGGCTCTCTATGAGGAACAGCAGGGGAGAGAGGATCTGAAGGTCAGCGCTTACTATAGAAAAGACTATACCAGTCTGCATACGCTGGCGACTATTTTGTGGGTAACGATAGGATATGTATGTCTGGTTGTACTTCTGGGAATCAGTGTGTTTGATAAGTTGATGGAAAAGATGTCTGTCGGCATGATCATTGTTACAGCAATTGCGATTGTAGCAGCGTATCTGGCAATTATAATTGCATATGCAGTATATACGCATGTTACCTGCAATAACCGACACAAAGAGGCAAGGGCGAGAGTGAAGTTATATAATCATGATCTTGCCAGACTTCTCAATTTATATAAGAAGAAAGATATGAAGAAGGAGAACAGATAGTTATGGAAAGCGTATTAGAACTGAAAGGGAAATTACAGAATGTCTATGCACAGTATTCGACATACATAGATAAGGTGGTACGCTTTGTACTGGCGTTTGTGGCGTTCTTTATGATTAATCGGGAGATAGGTTATATGCATATGCTGGCGAATCCGGTAGTTGCATTGGGGCTGGCTGTGATATGCGCTTTTCTGCCACCGATCTTCACACTGATAGCAGGAGCGGTACTGACGATGGCACATGTCTATAGCGTATCCCTGGGCATGCTGATCGTGACAGCGCTTCTGTTTGTGATCATGTATGTATTCTATCTTCGATTCGCACCAAAGACAGCGATCGTGATATTAGTAGTAGTGACAGCATATATTGCTAAGGTTCCGGCAGCTGCATTGGTGGCATTAGGTCTGCTTGGCACACCGGCATATGCAGTTCCGGCAGCACTTGGAACGATTGCGTATTATATGATTCACCAGGTGAAAAAGTCAGCAGCGGCAATTCAGGCTGCAAAGAGTAGCAGCTTTGTAAATGATATGATCAAATTTGCCAAACAGGCAGTTTCCAGCAAAGAAATGTGGCTGATGGTGATCGCCGGCATAATCTGTATCATACTGGTATATACCATTCGTCGTGCAGCGATGGCACATGCGTGGAAAGCCGCAAGCGTGGCTGGGGCATTGGCGTATCTGATCGTGGCAGCAGCAGGCGGCTCTGTACTGGGTGTAAAGATTTCTACAACAACACTGTTCGTAGGGGCAGTTGTAGCGGTAGTGACCGGACTGGTTCTGGAAATTATATTCTTTGCAGTAGATTACAGCAAATGCGAATCCCTGCAGTTTGAAGATGATGAGTATTATTACTATGTAAAAGCAGTTCCGAAAGTGGGAGTAACTGTTCCAGAGAAGACAGTACAGCAGATCAACAAGCGTGAAGAATATCCTTCTGAGACAGAAGTGATTGATGCAAAGGAACTGCGTAAGAAGACACAGCAGCATGCACAGAAAGATGCTGCGAAGAAGCATGTGAGAAAAGAAACTCCAAGTCATGCGGCACAGGAACCAGTCAGACATGCTAAGAAACAGCAGGCAGGACAGGAACGTAAGCAGGCAAAACCAAGAAAGACAGTGGACAGACAGCAGCCGAATCCAAAGAAGGCAGCAGTTAAGAGAAAACCGTCTCCACAGAAGAGACAGTTATCCGATGCGGATACTGAGCATCTGCTTCTGACACGGAGTCTCGAGAAAGAATTGAATCTGAATAAAGATAATAAATAAAAGATATAAAAGAAGTAGCACAGGCAGACAACAAGTTCAGAAGAATGGGGAGGTGACAGAATGGCGCAGAGAATATCGCAGTTTTTTGAACAATATGTAAAAGGCATTTATTTTCCGGAATTGCGTTTCACGGACATTCTGGAAATCTTGATCATTACATTTCTGATCTATCAGATTATGGTATGGATCAAGAATACCAAGGCGTGGATGCTGATGCGTGGCATTCTGGCACTTGCGGGATTCATACTGATGGCAGCCATTTTACAGATGCATACGATCCTGTGGCTGGCAAAAGAAGCAGCAGCAGTTATGGCTGTGGCGGCAGTGGTCGTTTTTCAACCAGAACTCCGGCGAGGTCTGGAGAAGCTGGGCGAAAAACAGATGCTGACATCCATGCTTCCGTTTGATTCCAAAGAACGAGTACGGTTCAGTGATGAGACAGTTGACGGTATCGTGCGTGCTGTATTTTCCATGAGCAAAGTAAAAACAGGAGCACTGATCGTAGTAGAGCAGCTGATCCAGCTGACAGAATATGAGAGTACCGGTATTCAGATGGATTGTCTGATCTCCAGCCAAGTACTGATCAATATATTTGAGCATAATACTCCGCTTCATGACGGAGCTATTATCGTGCGGAACGACAGGATCGTGGCGGCAACCTGTTACCTGCCATTGTCTGATAACATGGAACTGAGCAAGGATCTGGGAACCAGACACCGTGCGGCAGTCGGTATGAGTGAAGTCAGTGATGCCATGATCGTAGTGGTATCTGAGGAGACCGGAGGAGTATCTGTAGCACAGGGCGGCAGACTTTCCAGAAACCTGACGGAAGCAGAACTGAGAGAGCGCTTCCATGCAATCCAGCAACGGAAGCATTCTAAGAACCCGGCGAACATTCTGGTAGAAAAACTGAAGAAAGGAAGGCATGATGATGATAAAAAAGCTGAAAAATAATTTTAGCCTGAAGCTGTTAGCCTTCCTGTTTGCATTTATGCTGTGGCTGATAGTGGTCAATATTGACGATCCGGTAATGACTAAGACATTTACGAACATACCGGTTACAGTAGAACACTCCGAGATATTGACGGAACAGAATAAGACTTATCAGATCGTAGACGACACGCAGAATGTAAGCGTAGTAGTTTCGGCAAAACGTCGGACGCTGAGTAAGATTAAGGCAAGCGACATTGTTGTTACAGCAGATATTAAGGAAATGTATCTGAATACACAGATTCCATTGGAAGTAACGGTAAATGGATATGAGGGCAGCTGTGAAGCAACGGCAAGTCCGCGTAATCTGCAGATACAGATCGAGGATAATGTAAGCAAGACCACATATATTACACCAGTGGCAAGCGGTCAGGTACGAAGTGGTTATGTGCTCGGCAAGCTGACAGCTGATCCGGAGACGGTAACGATCAACGGACCAAAGTCTCTGGTGGAAAAGATCAGTAAGGTAGAGGCTGAAGTTAATGTGTCCGGACTCTCAGAGAATACCGTGCTGGATTCTGCGCTGGTATTGTACGATGAGAACAATAACGTGATCGACCAGTCAAGGCTGGCAAACAACCTGGGTAATGTAGGTGTGAGTGTATCGGTAACGCTGTATCGGACAACGACAGTACCTGTGGAGGCGGATACATCGGAAATTGAAGTAAAAGAAGGATATTCCATTTCCAATGTGAAGCTGGCTCCGGAAGAGATAGAGATTGCGGGACCGGAAGATGCTTTGGCAAAGGTTAAGAGTATAGATATTCCTGCGGAAGAATTCAGTGGTGAAGCCATTGATTCCCGCACAGATTACACGATAGATATTAGCAAATATCTGCCAGAAGATATCGAACTGGCAGACAGTAACGCAAGTTCGGTGATTATTACAGTAACACTGGAAAAAGACGGAACCAAGAACTATGAGCTTCCGGTTGGATCTATTACAGTGAAAAATCTGGATGAGAACCTGCGTATGAGTTATAACAAAACGGATAATCTGGAAGTACATGTAAAAGGATCAAAGGAACAGTTGGATACTCTGAACATTGAGCAGATTGCAATCATTGATCTGGCTGAATATACAAAAGCAGGAACCTATAAAGTGCCAGTACAGTTTAAGCTGCCGGATGGATGTACGCTGACAGAAGATGTTGAAGTAGAACTCGTGCTGGAAGAGAAAGATAGCGGAGGAAATTAAAAGTATGATTACAAAAAAAGTAAAGATCACCAATCCTACGGGACTTCATATGCGTCCGGCCGGAATCTTCTGCAACAAAGCATCTGAGTTTGAATGCAGTGTCAGATTTCGTTATGACAATACGATGGCTAACGCAAAAAGTGTACTCAGTGTACTTGGCGCATGCATTAAAAGCGGAGATGAAATCGTGCTCGAGTGTGAGGGACCGGATGAAAAAGAAGCAATGGAAGCAATGGTAAAAGCAATTGAAGATGGTCTGGGAGAATAAACCAGACAAAGAGAGGTACAAATGAGTAAAGTAACACTGGTCGTCATGGCAGCAGGAATCGGAAGTCGGTTTGGCGGCGGTATCAAACAGCTGGAGGCAGTAGGACCAAACGGTGAGATCATTATGGATTATTCCATTCATGATGCGCTGGAGGCGGGATTTAATAAGGTTGTATTCGTAATCCGTAAAGATCTGGACAAGGATTTTAAAGAGATCATCGGCAGACGCATGGAGAAGCTGGTAGAAGTAGAATACGCTTATCAGGAACTGAATGATATCCCGGAGCGTTTCCAGAAGAAGACAGAAGGAAGAAAGAAGCCGTGGGGAACCGGTCAGGCAATCCTGTGCTGTAAAGATGTGGTAGATGAGCCATTTCTGGTAATCAATGCAGACGATTATTACGGCAAGGAAGCTTACAGAGAAGCATATGCATATCTGACAGGAAGAAAAGATGATAATGCGTATGAAGCGTGTATGGTAGGTTTCGTGCTGAAGAATACTTTGAGCGATAATGGCGGTGTAACCCGTGGCGTGTGCAAGGTAGATGAACACCGCATGCTGTCTGAGATCGTAGAGACATCCAATATTGTCAAGACCGCTGAAGGTGCGGCAGTGCAGACAGAGGACGGAGCAGTGCCAATCGATGTGGAATCAGAAGTCTCTATGAACATGTGGGGATTATCACCGAAGTTCTTTGAGGTGTTGGATAAGGGGTTTGATGAATTTCTGGAGAAGTTGGATCCGGAGAATCTGAAGGGCGAATACCTTCTGCCGACGATCATCGGCGATCTGCTGAAAGAAGGCAAGATGAGAGTCGAGGTGCGAAAGTCACATGATGAGTGGTTCGGTGTAACCTATAAAGAAGATAAGCCGGATGTTGTGGCGGCTATCCAGAAGCTGATTAAAGACGGAGTGTATTCGGAGAAGTTGTTTTAAGTGAAGAAGGAATGAGGGCTTTGACGCGGAAGTGTCAAAGCCTTTTTCTTTATGAACGGAAGAACTGCGAGACGGCCTTTCCGGCTTTGTGTATAGGAAATGCCAGCAGTATGGATGCTGCGATTAAAAGATGATAATTAGTGAAATCAGCCGGGTAGTCGAAAATACTTCTAAAAGCAACATGCAGCAGGTAGATTTCCATAGTCATCCTGCCGGGAACACACAGCAGAATTTTGATAACGCTGTATATTTTTAAGTTTTCAATAAAAGCCAGCAGAGTAATCAATATTAAGAGAAAAGATAATGCATAAAAGATTCCTTCGATACTTCGATCTGCTACATTTGTCAAAAATGGCAGGCGGCAAAATTTTATCAGGGCAGTGCTTGATAAAAGACCTGCATAAGCAGCTGCGAGAGGTTTTTTAGTTATGTGCTGTTTGTTATACACTTTCTCTCCTAAAAATATACCAAGAATAAAGCAGGGAATACGTCCCAGTGCTATCTCTATATTTGAGTAAACCGATGGTGCTGTTTTCCACAAGCCTGCAGCAAAAATAAGATATACGGCAAATGATAATGCAGTTCCGATCCAGCGGTTCTTCCAGTGATAGATTATTTTGTAGAATGCCGGGAATAAAAGGTATAATACTATGATCAGTCCGATAAACCAAAAACGGCGGCACGCTTCTGTAACAAAAGAAATAAAGGAAAAGTCCAGAAGTACATTCATCCATGTCCTGGTGCTGAAGATCAGATCGTAATAGATCCAGTACGGCATTGCTATGATGCAGTAAGAAGGCAGGATGTTGAACATTCTTCGAATATAGAAATTTTTAGTATCTTCATTTTTTCGATAAGAATAGTACAGGCCTATTCCAGACAGGATTAAAAATACATCTACAAAGCGATTGCCAAGAGAAAAGAGTTTTAGGAAACCGGTTAGCGGGATTCCATGGTTTGAACAGTTTTCAGACCAATGAAAGAGTATGATTCCAAGGATTGAACATCCCATTAATTCGGTCCGGTAAATGCTTAGTAAATTCCACGTAAATATTTTTTTGTTCATAAGAATCTCCATTCTGCCATCAGATAGCACAAATTGTAATAAAAGTATAGCATTGTTTTACTTAACAGGCAAATCCGGCCTTTTTCATTGAAAAATTCAGCTATAATAGCTATAATGAGATATGTAAAATTGCGTGTACTATATGCGGAGGTAAGTATAATGAAAAAGAAGATTGCTGTTGTAGTGCTGATAGCAGCGTTATGTGCGGGCTGCTGGATGCCGGGAATACAGAGTAAAGCAAGTGAAGTTACACAAGTACAGGAGGAGACTCAGGGCGATCCTTCAGTGGACGATGCGGATTCAGAATCTGGAGATGAACAGCAGCCGGAGGTTAAAGAGCCGGATAGCGTGTCAGGAAATACGGACAATACTCCTGCTGAAGAGGAACAGGATGCAGAAGAGATGGTACCGTCTGTTTCTTATTCAGCGCATGTACAGAGTATAGGATGGCAGAAAAGTGTAAAAGATGGTGCGCTTGCCGGTACATCAGGACGTTCGCTCCGGATGGAAGGCATTAAGATCAATCTGGAAAATGTTCCGGAGGGACAGGGCGGAATCGAATACGCAGCACACGTGCAGAGTATAGGATGGCAGCCATATGTAAGCAATGGACAGCTGTCAGGTACTTCAGGAAGAAGGCTCAGAGTAGAGGCGGTAAAGATACGTCTTACCGGAGAACTGGCAGATAAATATGATGTATATTACAGGACGCATATTCAGAGTTATGGATGGCTTGGATGGGCAAAGAATGATGAAAGATCAGGAAGTGCAACCTACGGTAAACGTATGGAAGCGATCCAGATCTGTCTGGTTAAAAAAGGAGATCCGGCACCGGGAAGTGAAAGTAACAGCTATGTAACCAGAAAGATTGCATATCAGGCACATTCACAGTCTTATGGATGGCTGGCAAAGGTGTATGATAATGCAAATGGCGGAGTAACCGGAAAGGGAAAGCGCCTGGAAGCATTGAAGATCAGTCTGCCGGATAAGGAATATGACGGAGATATAGAATACCGGGCTTTTGTACAGGGAACAGGCTGGCAGGCATGGAAGAAGAACGGCCAGCAGATCGGTACGGTTGGAACATCCAAACGTATTGAAGCAGTAGAAGTACGGCTGACTGGAGAGATGGCAGAACATTACAGTGTATATTACAGTGTGCATATGGCTAAGATTGGCTGGAGCAGTTACGCAAAAGACGGTGAGACTGCCGGAAGTACAGAATTGAGCAAACGTATCGAAGCAATCCGGATCCAGCTGGTAAAAGAAGGAGAACAGACGCCGGATACCAGCGGAGTTAAATATGTAAGAGGATTGACAAAAGGACAGCTGGTTTACAGCGGTATTGTACAGGAGTCAGGAGAAAGCAGTGTTGCGGCAAGCGGAGAGACACTGGGAACAACCGGCAAGGCAAAACGACTGGAAAGTCTGAACATAACACTGGACAATAGTGATGATGCAAGTCCGGCAGGAGATATCAAATATGCAGTATATCTTTCTGATTCAGGCTGGCAGGATGAAGTGTCAAATGGCACAGTGAGTGGATGCACAGATGGAAGTCAGGGAATAGAAGCTGTTAAGATATCTCTGACAGGAGATCTGACGAAGTATTATGACATTTATTACCGGACATATATTGCAAAATACGGATGGCTTGGCTGGGCGAAGAACGGACAGGCTGCCGGTTCGACGAAGATAGGTTATCGTCTGGAAGCTCTTCAGATTAAGTTAGTATCTAAAGATGCTTCGGCACTGGCAAACAGCCGCTATTACACAGAGACCAAATACAGAAAGTATCAGAATCCTGCACAGTATTATCAGATCAAAGATAAGATTACGTTATCTGGCGGTGATTATACACTTTCTTATGGATATGAAGGTATTAAAGTACGTAAGGTTATCCAGAAACTGAGACTTGGAAATGGCGTTGGCATGGGCGGTGCTTTTTATGGCAATAATGTCGTAAATGCAGTCAAGAAATTCCAGAAAGCGCATGGACTGACAGCGACCGGTAATGTAGATCTGCTTACATGGCTTGCAATGGGATTTGATGAGACACAGTGGAAATCATGGGGTGAATATGTGAGTCCTATCCGTGTTAATGAAAACAGTACACGTAATCAGCACATTGAAGCAATGATCAAGCGGGCATATGATTATCTTGGTAATGATTATGTGATTGGCGCATCTGGAGCACCGGGACTTGGCGTCGACTGCAGCGGTCTGGTTATGCAGGCACTGTATGCAGCAGGATTGGATACATCCCCGATCAATCCGGTCAGCCATGCACAGCCGGGACATGAGTATGAGTCCAGAAATATGTGGGCGTCATCTAAGTTTAAACATGTGCCGTACAGCCAGAGACAGCGGGGAGATTTGATTTTCTACCAGAGCAGTAACGGCGTAGTAATCCATGTGGCAATTTATCTTGGTAATAATCAGGTGATTGAGGCATGGCCGAATAAAGTAATGGTAGCACCGGTTCGATATGGAAGCGGATCCAGAGCGAATATTAAAGGTGTTGCAAGACCTTTTGTATAAAATGAATGGCATCAGTGGATAAGGCAGTACACAGGAGGGAAGTATATGCGGAGAGCGAAAAGGATTATAATGGGGTTATTATGTGCAGGAATGCTGATCGGGAATGCCGGATCAGTGTATGCGCAGGAAGATGTTTCGCAGGAACAGGTTGCAGAAGAACAGAATGTGTCAATCATTAATGACGATTCAAGTAAGGATGCGTCTATGGATGGACAGCGCAGACTCGATGAGATCTACCGGGTAGATGAAAATGGTAATACATCTCTGATAGAAGACAGCAGCTCAGATACAGCGCTTCCGGCAGAGGATGAAGAGGACAGCGCTGACAGAGCCAGAAGCACTTCAGTAAAGATTGTGAATTTCCGTGCTAATAAAAAAGGGGAAGCAGTCAGCAGTTCACAAGTGACAGAATATACGGAGTACAAGACCGGCGCATCGGGATATATCTGTGGTGCAGTAGGAGCAGATGGAGCGTATCTTGGCACATCGAACGGAAAAGTAAGATTTATGATAGCCGGCGTGATCGGTGAAGTGGATGAATCTAAAGTACAGGTTACAGATCTTGATAATGCACAGAGTTACAGCAGTTATTATGCGGACAGTACAACATTAGTACACCATATCTGTATGAATATGACGACACCGGGGTGGGGTGCATCTGTGATGGTTGGAATGCGTCCGGATTATCTGACAGCCGGAACTACCTATTATAGTTATGACGGACATTACTTTTATACCAGTTATTCAAAAATGTTGTTAGATTACCAGTCTGATACCAGAAGTCATGCAGTGAATGCAGGTAATCCTTATTACAATTATTATCAGTATCTGCCGCTTAGAACGGTAACGGAATATTCGGGCAGTGAACTGGACAGTTTTATTAATACTTATGCCGGCAGCAGTTCGAAGATGTATAACACCGGAAGTACATTTGTGAATTACCAGAATACATATGGTACAAATGCACTTCTTATGGCCAGCGTGGCAGCATGTGAAAGTGGATGGGGAAAAAGTTATTATGCATTAAACCGCAATAATCTCTTTGGACTGAATGCGGTAGATAGTGATACCGGCCAGGCATTTACTTTCAACAGTGTAGACGGATGTATTAAAGATTTTTCAGAAACATATCTGTCGAAACGATATCTCAGGCCTGGTTATACATATTATCATGGCGCATTTCTGGGTGACAAGTCCAGCGGCATTAATGTCAGTTATGCATCGAATCCGTATTGGGGCGAGGAAATAGCTAATGTAGCATGGAATCTGGACAAAGCAGGCGGATATAAAGATAAGGAAAAGTATACGATAGGAATAAAGGATACAGACAATATTACACATAACAATGTGAATGTCCGGAAAGAAGCATCTACATCAACTGCGGTATTATACACAACAGGAAGTCATTCTAATTATTCGGTATTGATCCGCGGAGAAAAAGACGGATTTTATGAGATCCAGAGTGATGCAGTACTCAACAGCGGACGTTCAGCAGTTGATACTTCTTCCGGCAAATATAGTGTTGATAATATGTACAGCTATATCAGCAAAGACTATGTGAAGATCATATCACAGGGAAGCTGGAAACCGGGAGATAATTCCGGAGATAACAGCGGAGGTAATTCCGGCGGCAGTGGCGGCGATTCAGGAACGGATATTGTGACGCCGGAGGAAGGAATTGATTATTCGGTACATTGTCAGACCTACGGCTGGATGGATACGGTATCCGATGGAGAGACAGCGGGAACTTCCGATGAATCGAAACGTCTGGAAGCGCTGAAGATCAGTCTGCGCAGTCCATCTGTGGAAGGCGGAGTAAAGTATAGAGTACACTGTCAGACCTATGGCTGGATGGATTGGAAAGAAAATGGAGCAGAAGCAGGAACTTCCGGCGAATCGAAACGTCTGGAAGCAGTGCAGATTCAGCTGACAGGCCAGATGGCAGATAAATATGATATTTATTACCGGGTACACAGCCAGAGTTACGGATGGCTTGACTGGGCGGTGAATGGTGAATGTGCAGGAACTTCCGGATATGGAAAACGTCTGGAAGCAATACAGATTAAATTAGTTCCAAAAGGAGGAACTATACCGGGCAGTACAGAGAATCCGTATGTTCAATCACTGGTAAAATATAAAACACATGTACAGACCTATGGATGGCAGTCCTGGGCGTTCGATGGAGAGACAGCTGGAACTTCCGGTGAATCGAAACGTCTGGAAGCACTTCAGATTAAATTAGTAAATCCAGAAGCAGAAGGAGCTATTGAATACCGCGCGCATGTACAGTCTTATGGCTGGCAGGACTGGGTAAGTAATGGAAAGTCTGCCGGTACATCGGGCAAAGCCAAACGTCTTGAGGCGGTACAGATACGGCTGACTGGAGCTATGGCTGAGAAGTATGATGTGTATTACCGGGTACACAGCCAAAGTTATGGATGGCTTGGATGGGCTAAAAATGAAGAGCCGGCAGGAACATCAGGTCTTGCTAAACGTATGGAAGCAGTCGAGATTAAGCTGGTTCCAAAAGGAAATGACGTACCGGGAAGTACAGAAGGCAGCTATATAACACAATAATATATAAGAAGTATTTCGGGAGTGTATTATGAAAAAACAAAAGAGAGCAATTGCCCTGATTATGGCGGGTCTGATGCTTGTGGGAAGTATAACTGTGAACCCGTTGAAAGCAGATGCTGAAGAACAGCAGAACATTTCTCAGACAGAAACAGGCAGTACAGCAGAAGACTCACAGGACAATGAAAATCAGCAGGAAGATGTTACAGCTGATGAAGGGCAGCAGGATCAGCCAGATGAAAACAGTGAAGCAGAAGAAGAGCAGTCTCAGACTGAGGATAATACCGATGATGCCAGTGAACCTGAGGAATTAAAGGCGAACAGCTGGAGATATCGTGACGGTGAACCGGTTGACCAGGGGGATGGAGTGGCCGCATACAGCAGCAGAGCAGCATCTAATGCCTGGAACAAAGTAAACGGCCGATATGTGAATGGCAATGGCGACATTATTCAGGGAGCTGAAAAGAAAGGTATTGATGTCAGCCAGTGGCAGGGAAAGATTGACTGGGCGAAGGTAAAAGCGGATGGTATCGAATACGCTGTGATCCGATGCGGGTATGGAAGTAACCTGACATATTATGACGATACATACTGGGAGTACAATGTGTCGGAATGTGAACGTCTTGGAATTCCTTATGGCGTATATTTATATTCCTATGCAGATAGTACAGCAGATGCGCGGAGTGAGGCAGAGCATACGATCCGTCTTTTGAAAGGACATCACCCATCACTTCCGGTTTACTATGACTTGGAGGATAAGACGGTAGAGAATGCAGGAAAGAGTATGATATCACAGATGGCTCAGACATACTGTGATAAAGTATCAGCGGCAGGATACCGCGTAGGTATTTATGCCAGCAGAAGCTGGTGGACTTCTTACCTGAATACGTCTACATTTGAGAATGCTTCCTGGTCAAAATGGATTGCAGAATGGGGAAACAAATGCAATTACAGCGAATCTTACGATATGTGGCAGTGTACAAGTACCGGCAGTGTAAATGGCGTGAACGGTAATGTGGATCTGAACTTCTGGATGTTGAAAACTTTTGATGAACAGCCTGTAAAAGTGAATGATTCTAAGATTATCTCATATCAGTCTTATATGCAGACATTTGGCTGGCAGCCGGTGGTGCAGAATGGATACCAGACAGGTGTGACCGGATATGCGAAACGTCTGGAAGCATTTAAGATTAATGTAGGAAGTGGATACGGAGATCTTGGAATCCAGTATTCTGCACATGTGGAGTCATATGGCTGGCAGGATTATGTGTCAAATGGAACGCTTGCAGGTACAACGGGAAAAAGTAAACGTATTGAAGCTGTTAAAATCAAACTGACAGGAAGTCAGGCGTCTAAGTATGATATATATTATCGTGTACATGCGCAGAGTTATGGCTGGCTTGACTGGGCAAAGAATGGCGAAGCAGCTGGAACACAGGGATATAGTAAGAGAGTGGAAGCAATGCAGATCGCTGTTGTACCAAAAGGAAGCGCAGCACCGGGAAGTACAGCTGAGCCGTTTGTAAAAACTGCAACTGCGGTGAAATATAGTGCATATGCCAAAGGGATCGGCTGGCTGTCGGCAGCGGATGGAAAAACAGCTGGAACCAGCGGACAGGCCAGAATACTGGAAAGTCTGCAGATGAAGATTGCGAATGGAGAAGGGACAGGAAGCATTGTATATAATACATATGTGCAGAGTACAGGATGGACTGGTGAAAAGAAAGATGGAGCGTCATCAGGAACGCAGGGAAGCGGTAAGCGTATAGAAGCTGTTAAAATCCATCTGACAGGTGAGATGGCATCGTATTACGATGTATATTACCGGACGTACTGTCAAAGCTTTGGCTGGCTTGGCTGGGCAAAGAATGATCAGACGGCAGGTACGATAGATTATGGAAAACGAGTAGAGGCAGTACAGGTGAAGCTTGTGCGAAAAGGAGCGGCGGCACCGGGAAGTACGGCAAATACATATAAACAGGCTGAAATAAAATACCGCACGCATGTACAGACCTATGGCTGGAAAGATTACAGCTATGATGGAGAAACAAGTGGAACGACAGGAAAAGCAAAGCGTCTGGAGGCAATTCAGATTCGATTCCCGGATGCTAAGATGAACCAGTACATTCAATACAAAACGCATGTACAGACCTATGGCTGGCAGAACTGGGTAACAGGCGGGAATACAGCTGGAACCAGCGGACAGGCGAAACGTCTGGAAGCAATTCAAATTAAGCTGACCGGCCAGATGGCGGAGAAGTACGATATCTATTATCGGGTGCACAGTCAGACTTATGGATGGCTGGGCTGGGCAAAGAATGGTGAGAGCGCAGGTACGGAAGGATTTGCAAAACGTCTGGAAGCGGTACAGATTGTACTGGTGGAAAAAGGAGGCAAAGCTCCGGGAAGTACATCGAAGCCTTTTGTGAAAAAATAAGAGAGTATACAGGGATTGAATTGACGCCTGGCATTATATAATGGTAATATTATATGTAAATATTGGTAATATACAATATAGGACAGGATGATCTGTCAATATCAATATGGGAGGAAATGAAAATGAAGTCACGCATTCGGAAAAGTATAATGGCTATGCTTCTTTGTCTGACACTTGTGGGCACCAGCTCCATCTCCGCACTTCATGCAGATGCATCGGAAGTGAATGGAGATATCCAGAGCGGACAGAGTGTTGGAGCAGGCGGTAATGCCGGTACAGGGGATGAGAGTTCAGATGTGGCAGATGCGGTGAAAGATTCGGAACTGGATGGAGAAGGAGAGAATGACGGGGAACCAACAGAAGAACCCGCAGCAGAAGAACCATCTGATGAAGAAGAACAGGAAGAAGAAAAACCGGTCAGCATAGAATATCAGACGCATGTACAGAGTTATGGATGGCAGAAGACGGTGAAGGATGGTGCGCTTGCAGGAACATCAGGTAAAGCGAAGCGCCTGGAAGCAATCAAGATCAAATTAACTGATCTGCCTGAAAAGTACGAAGGCAGCGGTGTTGAATATGCAGTACATGTACAGAGCTATGGCTGGCAGAATGCAGTCAAAGATGGTGCTGTGTCCGGAACCAGCGGACAGGCGAAACGTCTGGAAGCAATTACTGTAAAGCTTACAGGATCTATTGCGGATGATTATGATGTGTATTACCGTACACATGTACAGACTTACGGATGGCTCGGCTGGGCAAAGAATGGAGAAAAAGCCGGAAGTGCGACAGCGTCAAAGAGAATGGAAGCCATTGAGATCAAACTGGTGAAGAAAGGTGAAGATGCACCGGAAAGTACAGGAAATGCATATAAGTGTCCGCTGGTAGGTTACCAGACGCATATGCAGAGTTATGGATGGAGATCCAAAGGATATGACAACGCAGTAAATGGCGTAACCGGAAAGAGCAAGAGAATGGAAGCGCTTAAGATCAGTCTTCCGGATGTGGAAGGAACAACCGGATATACCGGAGGAATTGCATACCAAGTATATGTACAGGGAAATGGCTGGCAGGACTGGAAAAGTGACGGACAGCTTGCCGGAACGACCGGAAAGAGCAAACGTATTGAAGCACTCCGCGTGAAGCTGACAGGAGAAGTGGCGGAATATTATGATGTATACTACAGGGTATATCTTGCCAGAATCGGTTGGTCAGCATATGTGTGTGGCGGAGATGACGCACTTGCCGGATCTATGAATCTCAGTAAGCGTATCGAAGCGATGAAGATCAAACTGGTGAAAAAAGGCGATACACCACCGTCTACAGCTGGCACGACATATCTGCAGGGATACCAGAACAGTGACTTTTATTATACCGGTAAAGTACAGGGCCAGGGCACAACTGGAAAAATAGCACAGGGAAGTACCGTAGGTGTGACCGGAAAGAGTAAGAGACTCGAAGGCATTACATTGTATCTGAATCAGGATGAAAGTATTGCGAATCTTCCAAAAGGATCTATTCAATATGCAGCATATTTGTCAAGTACAGGCTGGACAGGATGGTCTGAACAGGGACAGTTCGCAGGCTGCGACGATGGTTCCCGCGGTATGGAAGCTGTTAAGATTAAATTAACAGGAGATTTTGCAAAGCATTACGATATTTATTACCGTACGTATGTTCAAAAATATGGCTGGCTCGGCTGGGCGAAGAATGGACAGACAGCAGGAACATCTAAGATCAGTTATCGTATGGAAGGTATGCAGATCAAGCTTGTATCAAAAGATGCATCTGCGCCGGGAGCTAATTCCAGATATTATACACAGACCAGAAAGTCATCCGGACCGGATGCTGCAATGTACGCACGTGCTAATATGTACAGCAGTCCGACGCAGTACATTATCATGGTAGATGGAAAAACTCACAGAGTTGGTATTTACCAGGGATCAAGAGGATTCTGGACTTGTGTCAAGTACTGGGCATGCGGTGACGGAAAACCAAGTACACCGACAGTAAGAGGTGTATTCAGTGTGGGTAACAGAGGTTATTATTTCAATTCCGGTGCATACAGATGCTTCTGGTGGACACAGTTCTACGGAGATTATCTGTTCCACAGTGTATTATGCTGGCCGAATGGCTCTATTGCAGACGGACGTGTGGGAATGGGATTATCTCACGGATGTGTCAGACTGGAAATGCCAAATTGTAAATGGATTTATGACAATATTCCGCGAGGAACAACGGTTGTTGTATATAACTAAATAACAGTCAGCAGACAATTAATAAACAGTCTGTGCAGAATAATAAAAACACTCTTTCGTGGTATTGATATGCTCCCTTTTAGGTAGACAAGTAAAATAATAAAAACTTGTTTCCTGAAAGGGGGTATTTTTTTGAGTAGAAAAGTTAAGTACAGCATAGAAGAAAAACTAAATGCTGTACAAAAATATTTAGATGGTAAAGAGAGTATGTATTCCATTGCGAATAGATTTGGAATTGATGTATCTGCCGTTAGACTGTGGGTGAATAAATACAGAGCGATGGGTGTGGATGCATTTTCTACAAATCAAAATAAGCATTATACTAAAGAAGAAAAAGAACAAGCGGTTGCAGCATATTTGCATGGAGAAGGTTCTCTTATGAGTATCTGTAAAAAATTTAAAATTCATTCAACTGCTCAACTCAGGAACTGGATAAAGAAGTATAATGGTCATGAGGAGCTGAAAGCTTCCGGAACAGGAGGAACTGTCATCATGACCAAAGGAAGAAAAACCACATTTGAAGAACGAATAGAAATCGCTTCATATTGTATTTCGCATGATCATAATTACGCTGAAACTGCTGAAAAATTTTGTGTTTCCTATCAACAAGCACGAAACTATACCGTAAAATATGAAAATGGCGGAATTGATGCGTTGCAAGATAATCGTGGCAAACGCAAGCCGGAAGATACGCTTACTGAAATAGAACGACTTCGTGCTGAATTAAAGTTGGAAAAAGCCAAGCGACAAAAAGCTGAAATGGAGGCATCATTCCTAAAAAAACTCAACGAAATAGAGAGGAGGCGGGGCTAAGCCTGCTACGACACAAACATATTTATCAGGCGATTAAAGAAGAAAACGAAACATACGGATATCCAATTTGTGCTCTTTGTAAATTGGGAAATGTAAGTAGAGCAGCCTATTACAAGTGGTTAAATAGGGAAATTCCGACTAATGAGATAGAAAATGAGCGTATTGCAGAAACGATTGAACAAATACATACAGACTCTCCAGACAAAGGTTACCGAAGAATACGAGACGACCTAGAACGCTATCATGATATAAAAGTGAATGATAAACGAGTACTTCGCATTTGCAGAAAAAAGAATATCAAATCAACAATTAAGTACTCAAACAATGGATGCACGCGTCAGGCTGCAAATCCACAATTTATAGCTGAAAATGTATTGAATCGAGAATTTTATGCTGATGCTCCAAACGAAAAATGGCTTACTGATGTTACAGAGTTTAAATATTATACCGGACAAGAAAAACACAAAGTATATCTAAGTGCCATTCTGGATCTTTATGATAGACGGATTGTATCCTACGTAATTAGAGACAGCAATAATAATGCATTAGTATTTGATACTTTTGACAAAGCTATTGAAAGTAATCCGAATGCTCATCCATTGTGTCATTCTGATAGAGGTTACCAATACACAAGTCGTACTTTTCACGCAAAATTAGAAGCTGCAGGAATGACTCAAAGTATGTCCAGAGTTGCAAAATGTATTGACAATGGTCCAATGGAAGGGTTTTGGGGAATCCTAAAGAGAGAACGCTATTACGGCAAAAAATTTACCGATCGAGAATCTCTTATTACTATGATTGAAGATTACATTGAGTATTACAACACGAAACGATTACAAAGAAATCTTGGAGTATTAACTCCGTTTGAAAAACACGAACAGTATATGTTGGCGGCATAAAAACTGCCACCAGTTTCTCGTATCTGGTGGCAGAAATAGTTTTTATTTTTTTGATTGTCTACTTGACGGGAAGCAGTTCA
>NZ_JAOQJV010000039.1:0-411 GCF_025567415.1 Dorea ammoniilytica | reverse complement strand
TAATCTTTCTGGTGGCGATGCGCTTGTGGGAGACACCCGTTCCCATACCGAACACGATGGTTAAGACGCAAGCGGCCGATGGTACTGCACTGGAGACGGTGTGGGAGAGTAGGTGGCCGCCAGATCAAAAAAGAAAAAGGCAGATCCGCTGCCGAGAGAACAACTTTATCATAGATACAGGCAAGGATGAGCAACAACTTATCGCCGCCAACCCGATCAGCAGGGAAGTGCTGTTATGATAAGCTGGTTTTACCAGTGATCAGAGTTTTGAAAGCTTGCAAAAGATTCAGAGTTCTGATGACTGATGAAGCAAAAGCGAAGTTGGTCAGATATGTACCTTGAAAACCGCATACAAGAAATATGATAAGATTTTTAAATATCTTAATCAAGACATCCGAGGTAATTGTTATA
>NZ_JAOQJV010000038.1:0-518 GCF_025567415.1 Dorea ammoniilytica | reverse complement strand
TGTTCTCTCCATGTTCCTTGTAACTTGTCCACCATATCAGTTCATTATAAAAATCTTAGATTTTTGTCTTGACAACTGAGCCACTATACTTCGTCTGACAGTTTGTCATTCTGATCCTGAAGCTGCAAAAATAAATTTACGATGAAAGATTTATCCAATGTATTCAGTTGTTCTTCTGTGAATTTAAATGCCATTGCGCTGAACCCCTTTTCTTTCTAGCAGTATTTTAGCAAAAATCAGGAGTTTTGGCGAATTCACTTGTTTATGTTATTCGTCATTTTGACGGTGGATAACAATCATAAATATCTCAACTTTCTGAGGTATTTATGACTGTTATCCACAACCATTGCATCAAATGTATTTTTAACAGCAAGAATTGCTCTCATATGATTCCGGTTGTGAATAACTATTTTTTTAAATAATAATGATGTTGTATCATAAAAGTTGACACCCTATTCTCAAGGATTTTGATATATAATTATAATCAATACGAGAACAGGAGAAATAACCTATGGCAC
>NZ_JAOQJV010000037.1:0-524 GCF_025567415.1 Dorea ammoniilytica | reverse complement strand
TCAACCTGGACATGGATAGATCACCCGGTTTCGGGTCTACTCCGACTGACTACTCGCCCTATTAAGACTTGGTTTCCCTTCGGCTCCGGACCTTTAGTCCTTAACCTCGCCAGCCAGCGTAACTCGCCGGACCGTTCTACAAAAAGTACGCGGTTCATCTCATATGGATGTTCCACAGCTTGTAAACACAGGGTTTCAGGTTCTCTTTCACTCCCCTCCCGGGGTCCTTTTCACCTTTCCTTCACAGTACTATGCGCTATCGGTCACTAAGGAGTATTTAGCCTTACGGGGTGGTCCCCGCTCATTCAATCAAGGTTTCTCGTGTCTCGATCTACTCTGGATACCGCCATGTCGACTCATCTTTCACTTACGGGGCTTTCACCCTCTCTGGCTGGCTTTCCCAAAACCATTCTGCTAGACTCATCAATCAATTATACGGTCCGAACCCCAGCATGCACGCACGCTGGTTTGGGCTCTTCCGGTTTCGCTCGCCGCTACTTCCAGAATCACATGTTGTTTTCTCT
>NZ_JAOQJV010000036.1:0-1754 GCF_025567415.1 Dorea ammoniilytica | reverse complement strand
CCCAAATCACAGCTTTGTTATTACTGATGTACCAATACTTTCTGCGACTATTTGCTATTGTTGCCGCATAGTGTTCTGGAATTCCCAGCTTGACTAGATTTTTATATTTCGTTCTAGGTTTCTTCCACTGTTTCCATATGCACATGCGTATTCTGTGGTAAAGCCATCCATTGATGTCATCTATGTTGCTCTTCATACTTGCAATTCCGTAGTAGTTAAGCCATCCTCTTGCATATACTTTGATTTTCTCAAGACTTGGCTTGATTGACTGACATCGCTTACGGGAAGATAACTCCTTCAGTCTAGACTTGAACTTCTTCCATGACTTCGGATGAACTCGGACATAAATGCCCTTTCCGTTCCTTCCCAATGCAAAGCCAAGGAATTTAAAATTTCGGATTGCAAACACACTGACAGTACGGCTCTTTTCTCGGTTGACTGTAAGTTTCAGCCTCTCCTCAAGATATTTTGTACTGCTTTCCAAGAGTCTCTCTGATGCTCGCTTGCTCTTTGCAAGAAGCACAATGTCATCTGCATATCTTATGCATGGAACACCTCTTTTCAGGAATTCTTGGTCGAACTCATCGAGGTAGACATTTGCCAGCAATGGTGATAGATTTCCACCTTGCGGTGAGCCTTCCTCTGTGTCAATGACCACTCCGTTTTCCATTACACCGCTCTTCAGATAGCGCTTTATCAGTTGCACTACTCTTTCATCCTTGACATTCTTGCGAAGAAGATTAATGAGGATTTCGTGATTTAAGGTGTCGAAGTATTTTGATAAATCAAGAACTACAGCAAATGTATAACCTTGTTCTGCATACTCCTTAACCTTAAGTATTGCATCTTTTGCACTTCTGTTCGGACGATAGCCATAGCTGCCTTCTGCAAACAGCGGTTCATAGATTGGCACTAACTGTTGGGTTATTGCCTGTTGAAGTGTACGGTCTACCACTGTTGGTATGCCAAGCTTTCGCACACCACCATCTGGTTTGGGAATCTCAACTCGTCTTACTGGAGACGGAGTATACTTTCCACGATAAATGCGGTCAGTTAACTCTTGTTGATGTTCCTTTAGATATGGAAGAGCCTCCTCAATGGTCATGCCATCAATTCCAGGCGCTCCCTTGTTTGCCTTGACTCTCTTATACGCTCTGTTAAAGTTGTCTTTATACAGTATCGCTTCCAAAAGTCTCGGCTGTGCACTGTCTCTTTCTTTCCATATCCGATTGAATGACCTAGACGCTTTCGCATACCCTTCGTGTTCCGCTCTATCTCTTTGCAAACAGCCATTGTTCTCAATGTTTTCTGCCATATATGGTCATTCCTCCTTTCTCGGTCATACTCAAGACTCCTACTGATTCGGTCCTTCACCTCTCGGCTACTATGACCTCTGCTGACTTCTGTGCGTTCAGCATTGCTTTATGCAATGGTTACCTCTTTCAAAGCATACCGCACAGACCTCCCCGGGTACCACACGTTTCTTTCTCTCCATCCATCTGTTACATTTACCATACATGATTCCGTGTAGTTTTCGGGCTTCGGCTTGTAAAGCAGTCTTACCCTCATGCATGGCCTTCTATGTAATTTCTGTTCGTCAGACCAGAGATTTGCCCGTGGTTAGTCTGTTCCCACATCCGGCTTCCTTCAGATTCCACCTCGCGATGGACACCCTTGCCTTCGGCTATATCCTTCCCACTACCGGGCGGATTCGGGACTTGCACCCGCTAGAAACGTGCGCCGCCGGGCGCACT
>NZ_JAOQJV010000035.1:0-4063 GCF_025567415.1 Dorea ammoniilytica | reverse complement strand
CCAGTGCCTGATATTTCCAAGGAGCATCCTTCGTTTTTAGGAATTTGTTAAATGCCTGCCTGGAAACATGAAGTACTTTGCAATAAAAAGAAAGGGGTTTGGACTAATGCTGAGAGTGAAAGTGCGAAAAGCAATTCAGAAGCTAGAGAAAAGTTGAGTGAAGGGCAAGAAGTATTGAAGCCCAGTATAATCTCTCTATAAGATAGGCAAGAAATTATAATTTATTGCCCAAGAACCCAATAAATAAGCCAATGTTAATATGTGTTGCTTGAGGCAACGGGGGGTATTTAGGTATGCTGAAGCCATCAAATACAAGGAGGACATGAGTATGTTCAGTGAAAATTTAAAAGCAGTGCGTAAAGCAAAGGGGTATACACAAGAGGAGCTTGCTATAAAGCTTAATGTTGTTAGACAGACTGTCAGCAAATGGGAAAAAGGTTTATCTGTTCCAGATGCAGATGTACTTTCAAGAATAGCAGATGTATTAGATACCAAGGTGAGTGTATTGCTTGGTGGTTCAGTTAAAGAGGAAGCGAATACAAATGCTGTTGCTGAACAGCTGGCAAAGATTAGTGAGCAATTAGCAGTTAAAAATCGCCGCAATAAGAGAATTTGGGAAATAATAGGTATTGTCTTATTGGTAATAGTGATTTTCAATATTATGATGGCAGTGCTATTTAGCGTAAATACGTCATCATCGAGCTGGTCGGAGAATAATAATCAGTCAGTAATAGAGATTGATGGGACTGATATAGAGGAGTAATGTCAGTTATATTAAAATTTGTGGAGGCTGTAAATGAGTGATTATAAATATACAAATTTAGCAGAAATTCCATCGATTAAAGATAAGGCAGCGGAATGGTTTCATAGTAAATGGGGTGTGCCCAAAGAAGCGTATCTTGAATGTATGGATGCATTTTTAAATGGCGAAACAGATTATGGATGGTACTTGTGTCTAGACAACAATAAAATCATTGCTGGTATGGGTGTTATAGAGAACGATTTTCATGATAGAAAAGATTTGACGCCTAATGTATGTGCTGTTTACACGGAAGAAAAGTATCGCTGCCAAGGAATTGCAGGGAAGTTACTGAATATGGTAGTTGAGGATTGTAGGCAGAAAGGAATATCACCAGTCTATCTTATTACCGACCACACAAGTTTTTATGAACGTTATGGTTGGGAATTTTTGTGTATGGTTCAAGGGGATGGCGAACCAGAGATGACAAGGATGTATATTCATCGATAAATCCCAGTTTGTCGAGCTGCTGCGTTAGACAAGAAAATTTGAATTTTCAGTGCTATTAAGGTAAAAATGCAACCATTTTTAACATAATAATAAATAACTGTTAAGGGATGTTGGTGGACTGATCTTTCCAACTCCCTTATATTTATGTTAAAATTTATTGCAAAGGTGGTAAAAAAATGAAAAGTATAATGTTTTTTTGCATCCCTGCACATGGACATCATAATCCAACATTTCCTGTTGTGAAGGAACTTGTGAACAGAGGGAATACAGTTAGATTTTATTCGTTTAACGAATTTAAAGAAAAAGTGGAAGCTACAGGTGCTACCTTTATTAGCTGTGATGCATATTTATCAGAAGTAGAAAAGGAAGTTGAAAGTGGTGAAAAAACGATGTCTACAATTGATATGACTATTGTTGATTTGCAGACTACTGCAAAAATGGACCATTTTCTTCATAATGAAGTGGAGGAATTTAAGCCGGATGTAATTGTATCAGATTCGGTTTGCTTTTGGGGGAAATTAACAGCCAGAAAGTATAAGATTCCTATGGTGGTATCTACTACAACTTTTGCATTTAATAAACAGTCTGCCTCGTATATGAAAAGCAGTTTTGCCGAAATTATGGATTTAATAAAGGGACAGAAAAGGGTAAACGCAGAGCTAAAGAATTTGGAGCAATATGGATATCATGAAAAAAGTATTATGCCTTTAGTGCAAAATGATAATTATACAGATACCATTGTTTATGCTACGGAGAAATACCAGCCTTTTAGCAATACCTTTTCGAAGCATTATGCATTTGTAGGACCGTCTGTGTTTTCAGATTATTTACCTGATAAAAAGAATCAGAGACCACTTGTATATATTTCACTTGGAACCGTTGTAAGTAATAAACCAGATTTCTACAAAAAATGCATAGAAGCGTTAAGGAATGAAAATGTGGATGTTATCATATCCTGCGGTAGAGTTGTTGATCCGCAAAGCTTAAATGGTTTAGCTGAAAATGTTAAGGTTTATAGCACGGTTAATCAGTTAGAGGTTTTATCGAAAGCGAATGTATTCTTAACGCATAATGGAATGAATAGTACTTCAGAGAGTTTGTATATGGCGACTCCAATGGTATTATTTCCACAGACCAATGAGCAGAGAGCTGTGGCGAGAAGAGCGAAGGAGATGGGGGCTGGATTTGAATTAAAAGGTGAGAGCGTTACGGAAATTCATGACGCTATAATGGAAGTGCTTAATAATGGCAAATACGCAGATGCCGCAATGTCATGCAGTGATGATTTTAGAAGTGCTTTGGGACCAAAGGGAGCAGCGGACTTTATTGAAGCTGCACCGCATCTTATGCCAAAGGAAGATAAAAAGAATATCCGCCGTGAAATCCTTCCTGGAGTATTACAGCTTGTATTCTGGTGTGTCATGATAGCATTTATGTTTTCTTTCAAGGCGCTTACGGGAAGTGACAAATGGTGGATTGTAGCAATTGTAGCAAATGTTATTTTTCCATTTTATAAGAAATTGGTTGCTCGGCTAGTATAAACGTTCGTGGTACAGTTTGCCACAATAAGTAGTGATTAGCATGAGAAGGAGAAAGATATGTTTAAGGATAATTTAATTGAACTTAGGAAAATAAATAACATGTCTCAAGAGGATTTGGCATCTCAGATTGGTGTTTCAAGACAAACTCTTTCAAAATATGAAACAGGTGAGTCGCTGCCGGATATTGATAAGTGCAGCGCGATAGCGAAGGTCTTTGGAATAACTGTAGATGATCTTATAAACTATGATAAAGGGGAGAATATGGGTGTCGGAGTTCCTCCTAAGGGAAAGTATATGTTTGGAATGGTGAAAGTCGGTGACAAGGGACAGATTGTAATACCTGCAAAGGCTAGAAAGATATTCAATATAAAACCTGGTGATAATCTAGTGATTCTTGGTGATGAAAACGCAGGACTTGCAATACTCAAGGAAGAAGATTTGCTAGCCATGATGCAGCCTGCAAAATAGACTGATGGATTTTAGGTTGTTATTTTAATGGGGATAGCTTTGAAAATTTAAATTTTGCGGAGGAAATCATGACGGGATTACATGAGAAATCAGTATCGTCTAAACATGGAATCACATATTATTGGACTAATGTAATCAAGAGCGATATTGCATTAGTGCTTCTGCCCGGCTTGACAGCAGATCATCAGCTGTTCGAAACTCAAATTTCATGCTTTGAAGATGAGTTCAAAGTACTGGTTTGGGATTGTCCGTGCCATGGTAAGTCGAGACCATATGATGAATTTACATATGCCAATGTTTGCAATGAACTGGATAGTATTCTTAAAATTGAAGGAATAGGCAGAGCCATATTTATTGGACAGTCGCTTGGAGGAATGATAGCGCAGTATTACATCAATCAGCATCCGACCAAGGCAATTGGCTTCATTTCGGTCGATAGTGTTCCGTTTGGAGATTACTACTCCAAATCAGATTTGTTCTGGCTGACCCAGTTAGAGTGGATGTGCAAATTGTTTCCAAACAAAATACTGAGATCTTCAATGGCGAAGATGTGTGGAGCAACGGAGACTGCACAGAAACGCATGCTCGCTATGATAGCTTCTTACACGAAGAATGAACTGTGCCACCTGATGTATATCGGTGAGGCTGCCTTCATACCTGAGAATAAGAATTTGCATATTCCGTGTAAAAGTATTCTATTGCTTGGGTATAATGGTCTCATAAATTAAGACACTTTTTCGGACAGTTTTTAATGAATCTGATATACTTAAACCAGTATGAAAGAAAGGATCCATTATCATGTCCA
>NZ_JAOQJV010000034.1:0-4166 GCF_025567415.1 Dorea ammoniilytica | reverse complement strand
GGACACCCTTGCCTTCGGCTATATCCTTCCCACTACCGGGCGGATTCGGGACTTGCACCCGCTAGAAACGTGCGCCGCCGGGCGCACTTTCACTAAAAATGTCACCAGGCAAAGCGCCCGGTGACATTTTTAATCATCTTATATAAACTGTGCAAATATCGATGCTCCTACTACGGTGAGCAACCCCGATACCACAATTGACAGACTGCTCATCGCTCCTTCGATCTCGCCCATTTCCATAGCTTTGGAAGTACCAATCGCATGGGACGCTGTACCGATTGCAATTCCTCTGGCAATCGGATCCTGAATACGGAATGCCTTACACACAAACGGTGCAATAATATTGCCCAGTACTCCGGTAATAATAATGATTGCAACGGTAATCGTTACGTATCCACCAAGTTCTTCCGATACGCCCATTCCAATCGCCGTAGTAATAGACTTCGGCAAAAATGTTACATATTCTTCATGACTGAATCCGAAGATCAGGCTCATTGCCAGTACACAGAGCAATGTAGTCAGCACACCAGACAAGATGCCTGCCACAATTGCTTTCCAATGCTCTTTCAACAATTCTATCTTCTCATATAATGGCACAGCAAGACATACTGTAGCCGGAGTCAACAGATAACTCAGATACTGTGCTCCGGAATAATATACATCATAATCGATATGTGCACATGCCAATACTGCGATTACTGCCACAATTGATATTAATACCGGGTTAAATATATCCATTTTCAATTTATCTTTCAGTATACACCCAACACCATATGCCACGATGCTGATCGTCACGCCGAAGAATACCGAATTTTCAAAAAAACTCATTATTTATCCTCTCCTTTCTTTTCGCCCTTCAGCATCCAGTCTGTTACATATCCGGATACCAGCATTACCAAAAGGGTAGATATAACTGTAATTGCTGCATAAGCCAGCAACTTCGGACGGATAATGTTCCATGAAGTAATCAGTCCCACTGCCGCCGGTATAAACATTAATGGCATGATCTCGATTAAAAATACAGCCGTTTCTTTCACATCTTCCAGTTTGATCCATTTCATACACAGGCATACAAACATCAGCACAAGCCCGTATATACTTGCGGGAATCGATAACGGAATCGCATAATTCAGCAATTCTCCGACAAATGACACCGCAAGGATTATTCCAAATTGTTGTAAATATTTCATAATGTCCTCCTAAAAAATCAACGTTTTCCATTATAATCCTGCCATTTTAAAAAGTCAATTTAACAGAGTACTTTTTATCCATGTTCGTGAATAAATTAATCAAAAAGGATTAGATATCTCTATGAATCTTCACTCTGATCATCTTATCATCAAAAAAGCTCTTTCCATTCTGTTCCTGTTCTCTCTGGCATTTTTCGTAGGACATTTTGCTGGCTTCCTAAGCACATATTTCTTTTCAGTTCCAGATCAGGCTGCCATAACTCCGACAGATGCCCGGATACACTCTTCTGCTGAAGGGAACTGGGGACTCAGCTTTCAAGAAGACGACAAAACTCCAGTTGGTAATGCAACTATGACTGAGCTTGCCGAATATGACGCCTATTATGCGCAGGATACAACCGACAAAGTTATTTACCTGACCTTCGATGCCGGATATGAAAATGGTAATACTGCCCCGATTCTGGATGCTCTAGAAAAACATAACGCTCCTGCCACATTTTTTGTAGTCGGTACATTTGTCAAAGAAAACCCTGATCTGGTCAGGCGGATGAACGAAGAAGGGCACATTGTCGGTAATCACACCTACAGCCATCCCGATATGTCCAAGATTGCAGATAAAGAATCATTTCAAAATGAATTAAAACAGGTGGAGGATCTGTATGAACAGACTGTTGGATCGCCGATGACGCACTTCTACCGACCACCTCAGGGCAAATACAGCACATCCAATCTGGCTATGGCAAAAGAACTTGGCTACAAAACATTTTTCTGGAGTCTTGCCTATGTGGACTGGTATCAGGATAATCAACCTACGAAAGAGGAGGCCTTTGACAAACTACTGAAACGCATCCATCCAGGTGCCATCGTGCTGCTTCACAGCACCTCTTCAACGAATGCTCAGATCCTGGATGAATTACTTACCAAATGGGAAGAATTGGGATATGAATTTCGTGCTCTGGATGAGTTGAAATAACAGATGTTTTTCCTTATAATGGATATAGTGCTCTATTCACTGTCAAGTGATCACTTGCACAATACAAAGTATGTTATAGGGGGACTTGTATTATGCCAGGAAATATTTCGGTTTTATTCATTATGGAGCTCATTGGAACTGCAGCATTTTCCTGTTCAGGAGCTATGGTTGCAATTAAAAAGAACCTGGATCTGTTGGGAATTGTAGTGCTCGGTGTTATTACCGCAGTGGGAGGCGGAATGATACGAGATGTACTGCTTGGCATTCACCCGCCGACGCTTTTTCTAAAGCCGGTATATGTAACAGTTGCCGTCATCGCAGCAATCATTATCTTCCTGCTCATGCGTTCTAAAAACATTTCCAGATTTCTGCTGACCGCAGAATATTATGACTGGACAATGAATCTTCTGGACGCAATCGGGTTGGGGGCTTTTACTGTAGTTGGTGTCAATACTTCCATCTCTGCCGGACAGGGGAATTTTCAGTTCTTAACCATTTTCCTCGGTGTGATTACCGGAGTCGGCGGCGGTCTTCTGCGAGATATGATGGCATGCGAAGTACCAGCAATCCTGCGCAAGCATGTATATGCCTGTGCCTCAATTGCCGGAGCGGTTTTCTACGCATACATAGGCAACCGCATCTCTCAGGATATGGCACTGATTCTCAGTGCATCCCTGGTAGTCGTAATCCGTCTGCTCGCCAGACATTACAAGTGGAATCTCCCAAAATGCAATATGAATCATTTAAACTAACCATACAATAAGGAGGAAAACCATGAATTATTCAGAATGTATCGAACGGGCAAGAAAGCGAATCGGAAACTACTGTAAAGCCTGTCCTGAATGCAATGGAAAAGCCTGTCGTAACCAGATGCCGGGACCTGGTTCTAAAGGAATCGGCGATACTGCCATCCGCAACTATGACAAATGGAAAGAAATCCGCTTACAGATGGATACAATCGCAGAGAACAAACCAGTTGATACCAGTCTGGAACTGTTTGGCAAAACATTTCAGTATCCATTTTTTGCCGGACCGGTCGGTGCCGTACAGCTGCACTACGGTGATTGCCAGACTGATGTAACCTATAATGACATTCTCGTATCTGCATGTGCCGAATACGGAATTGCAGCATTCACTGGTGACGGCATAGACAGCAATGTCATGGTCGCCGCGACCAAAGCTATTCAAAAAACAGATGGTATCGGCATTCCTACGGTAAAACCATGGAATCTTGACACGATCAAAGAAAAAATGGATCTGGTGCACGCATCAAAAGCATTTGCCGTAGCAATGGATATCGATGCAGCGGGTCTTCCATTCCTGAAGAATCTTGACCCACCTGCCGGAAGCAAAACGGTCGAAGAACTCCGCCAGATTATTAAGCTTGCCGGTACTCCATTCATTGTAAAAGGTATAATGACCGTCAAAGGTGCACTCAAAGCTAAAGAAGCCGGTGCAGATGCAATCATCGTATCCAATCATGGCGGTCGCGTATTAGATCAGTGCCCGGCAACAGCTGAAGTTCTGGAGACTATTGCAAATGCAGTCGGCGATTCCATGAAGATTCTGGTAGACGGCGGTATCCGCAGTGGTGCTGATGTGTTCAAAGCTCTTGCACTTGGTGCTGATGGAGTTGTTATTGCCAGACCGTTTGTAACTGCCGTATATGGTGGTGAAAAAGAAGGTGTCCGCTCTTATATAGAAAAGATCGGTAGTGAACTGGAAGATACCATGAAGATGTGTGGCGTATCCAGTCTGAATGAAATTAACAGAGACTGCGTGTTTGTAGGTTAATATTTATTATAGAACTAAAAATGCCCGCTTTTATGCGGGCATTTATTTTGTCTTTCTTTACGCTTGAAGTATCAATTGATCTTTACCAGATTCTCAATACAAAAAAAGACTGTAAACCTTATGGTCTACAGCCTCTTCATATATACCTTCAAAACCGTATACAAGAAACTCTACATCTTCTTACCTATCTCCGTCTTGGTTATGCCCTC
>NZ_JAOQJV010000033.1:0-5221 GCF_025567415.1 Dorea ammoniilytica | reverse complement strand
GGACACCCTTGCCTTCGGCTATATCCTTCCCACTACCGGGCGGATTCGGGACTTGCACCCGCTAGAAACGTGCGCCGCCGGGCGCACTCTATCACAAAACCGATGATTCAGACATTTATATCAAATGTCTTTACCATCGGTTTTTTGTATATATCGTATATGTCTATTTAACTTTTTAAGCTACCACATCTTCAAACTGTGAGTTATACAGGTTTGCATAGAAGCCACCCGCTGCCAGCAGATCTTCATGATTGCCCTGTTCGATAATATCTCCGTCTTTCATAACAAGGATCAGATCTGCATCCCGGATTGTAGACAATCTGTGTGCAATGACAAAACTTGTCCTGCCCTTCATCAGGTTATCCATCGCTTTCTGAATCTCAATCTCTGTTCTGGTATCTACAGACGAAGTCGCCTCATCCAGAATCAGTATCTTATTATCTGCCAGTATCGCTCTCGCAATCGTCAGAAGCTGCTTCTGTCCCTGAGATACATTACTTGCATCCTCATTCAGTTCCATCTGATAGCCACCCGGCAGTGTCTTAATAAAATGATGTGCTCTCGCTGCTTTTGCTGCCGCAATAACCTCTTCATCCGTTGCATCCAGCCGTCCGTAACGGATATTCTCCATAATTGTGCCTTTAAACAGCCAGGTATCCTGTAATACCATTCCAAATGCGTCCCTCAGCTCTCTCCGGTTGAAATCTCTGATATCATGATCATTCAAACGGATGGATCCACTGTTCACATCATAGAAACGCATCAGCAGTTTAACCATCGTTGTCTTACCAGCACCGGTAGGTCCCACAATTGCAATCTTCTGTCCCGGTTTAACCTTTGCACTGAAGTCATGGATAATCACCTGCTCCGGATTATAACCAAACTTCACATGTTCAAAACTTACCTCCCCAGTTACCTGAGCAATATCAGCCGGATGTTCCGCAATCTGCACTTCCTCTTCTTCTCCAAGGAACTCAAATACTCGCTCAGATGCTGCAGACATAGACTGCACCATATTGATTACCTGTGCGATCTGCTGGATCGGCTGTGTAAAGTTCTTGACATACTGGATAAACGCCTGAATATCGCCAATCGTAATCACACCCCTGATTGCCAGAAGTCCTCCTGTCAATGCGACACATGCATATCCCAGATTACCGACAAACATCATAATCGGATGCATCATTCCTGACAGAAACTGTGATTTCCATGCAGAATCATACAAAATATCATTCGTCTTTTCAAACTCTTCGATGGTTGCTTCTTCTCTGTTAAATGCTTTGATAACCATATGACCGCCATAGACTTCTTCAACCTGACCATTGATATGTCCCAGATATTCCTGCTGTGAACGGAAGAACTTCTGTGACTTCTTCATCACCAGTCCGATCAGTCCCATAGAGATTGGCAGAATAATCAATGCGATCAGTGTCATTAACGGCGAAATACTGAGCATCATGATCAGCACACCCACAAGCGTAGCCACAGACGTAATGATCGTGGTAATACTCTGGTTAAGTCCCTGTCCCAGTGTATCTACATCATTCGTAATACGCGAAAGGACTTCGCCATAAGTACGGCTTTCAAAATACTTCATCGGCATGCGGTTGATCTTCTCAGAAATCTCTTTCCGCAATCTGTAACATACCTTCTGCGTGATACCAGTCATAATCCAGCCCTGAATAAAACTGAACAACGCACTGCACAGATACAACACCAGTACAAACAGCAGGATCATTCCAATCTTCTGAAAATCAATACTTCCTGTTCCGCGTATCTTATTCATCAGTCCTTCTGAAAGAGCCGTTGTAGCCTTACCCAGAATCTTTGGTCCAGCTACTGTAAATACTGTTGAGCATGCCGCACAAATCATTACAACAAATATGCCAATCTTATATGTTGCCATATATTTTGCAAGCTGCTTAACAGATTTCTTCAGATTCTTTGGCTTCTCCCCCGGCTGCATACCGTGTCCCATCGGTCCTCTGCGGCGCTGCGTACGTGTACGTTCCTGACTATTACTCATTTCCGGACACCTCACTTTCTTCAAGTCCAAGCTCTCTTGCAGACAACTGAGACTTCGCTATCTGCTGATATACTTCACATGTTTTCAACAGCTCTTCATGTGTACCCTTACCTACGACCTCTCCATCATCCAGAACCAATATCTGTTCTGCATGCAGGATCGTACTGATCCGCTGGGCTACAATGATCACAGTGCTGTCCTTTACATTTTCACCAAGAGCTTTCCGAAGCGCCGCATCTGTCTTCAGATCCAGCGCTGAGAAGCTGTCGTCAAACACAAAAATCTTCGGATCCTTTGCAATTGCTCTGGCGATTGCAAGACGCTGCTTCTGTCCACCAGACACATTGCTTCCACCTTGCGCAATCGCACTGTCATATCTGTCATCTTTCGTCTCAATGAACTCGGTCGCCTGTGCGATCTTGGCCGCCTTCGCAATCTCCTCATCTGTTGCTTCTGCTTTGCCAAACCGCAGGTTAGATGCGATCGTACCAGAGAACAACACTCCTTTCTGCGGCACAAATCCAATCTCCTCACGCAAATCTGACATCTTAATATTACGGATGTCTTTGCCATCCAGTGTGATCTTACCGCCGGTCACATCATAGAGCCGCGGGATCAGATTCACCAGCGTAGATTTACCGCATCCTGTGCTTCCGATAATAGCCGTCGTCTTGCCTGGTTCTGCGATAAAATCAATATCATGCAATACATCTTCTTCCGCTCCCGGATAGCGGAAATTCACATGGTCAAAGCGAATCACACCATTACGCTCTGTAACTGCTTCCGTCTGATCTGCATCATGAATAGAGGACTCTGTTACAATGACTTCATCAATACGCTCTGCTGCTACCGCTGCTCTCGGAAGCATAATAGAAAGCATTGTCAGCATCAGGAATGACATAACAATCATCATCGCATAAGTGATAAAGGCTGTCATTGCACCTACCTGCATATCACCACTGTCAATTCTGTGTGCACCTACCCATACAATGCTTATTGTAAGCACATTCATGATCAGCATCATACCAGGCATCATAAATGTCATAATGCGGTTGGTAAAAAGTGTCGTCTTAGTCAGACTCCGATTCGCATCATCAAAACGTTCTTCCTCTTTCTTCTCTCGTCCGAATGCACGGATAACAGAAAGTCCTGTCAGGATTTCTCTGGATACCAGGTTGATGTTATCCACCAGTTTCTGCATCAGTTTAAATTTCGGCATAGCTGCGGATACCAATACCATTACATATCCAAGGATCACAATAATCGCCAGTGCGATCACCCAGCCCATTCCTGCTCCCGTCTTTATGACCTTCAGCACGCCGCCGATACCAAGGATCGGTGCATATGCTACAATTCGCAGAAGCATCGTAGACACCATCTGAATCTGCTGAATATCATTGGTACTTCTGGTGATCAGGGATGCTGTTGAGAATCTGTCCATCTCTGCATTGGAGAAACTCACAACACGCTTAAATACTTTGTCCCTCAGATCTCGTCCGATACCTGCACCCACACGAGAAGCAAAGAAGCCTACCAGTACGGTAACAACTCCCATCAACAGTGCCATGCCAACCATTTTCAGTCCGGACATCCAAAGGTAATCCTTCTGTACCTGATCAATATCCACACCCGCTGCCTTATCAGCAGACACTGCATAAGCAACTCCCATTGATTTCACCAGTGAGCTTCCCATTGCATCAATGGTATCTTCCATATCGTCGCGCATAGAAAGAAGCTGATCTTTTGTCATCGTGCCACTCTGCAACATCGCAGAAAATACACTGCGCACATCTACGCATTCAACCGTCTTTGTGTTACCATCATCATCTTCTTTCTCCTGCATGAAGCTCTCCAGTTCCACATGCATCATCTGACCAATTTGCTCAACTGACATGTCTGCAAGCTGCGCTTCATCCATACCCATCTGAGCAGCAATGGATTTCTTAAACGTATCCACCTCCATCGCACTCATCTGATAATTCATGATCAGCGGCACCGTCAGTTCTTCATCTGCCTGATTCAGCTTATCCTCTGACAGATCTTTCAATTCGTAATATCCGTCTTTCTCCTTATACAGATTCTTCCACACATCTGCTTCATCATCTGTCATAATAAACTGCGCCGTCTGCAATTCCTCTTCGGTTATCTTCTCCGGCACCACATGTTCCACACCGCTGTTCTGAATTCCTACATCGATAATGTCCGAAGTATACGACGGAAGTGCCAGATCACACATCGCCTGAACCACCAACAGCGCAAGAATGATAATCACTGACTTCCAGTATGGAAGCATATTCTTCGCTATCTTACTCATGTTCTTTTCCCTTTCTGTCTTTCCATTTTCTAGCCTCTATTTCCTTTTCTGCCACAGAATATATCTTATTCATATATGCAATCAAACGTTCCAGCTCTCTGTTCTCCAGATGCTCCACAACTGCCTTAACATAATCACACATGATTTGTCTGGCTTCAGTGGTCACACGTTTGCCTTCTTCGGTAAGTTCCACGCAGATATTTCTCCGGTCGTTCTTATCAATACTTCTCTCTATATACCCTTTCTCTTCCAGACAATGCAAAGTTCTGGAAATAGCTGAAGAGTGCACCTTACTTTTACATGCAAGTTCCGAAATTGTAATCTTTCCATCCTCACCTTTATCCATAATCTCATTCATCGCCGCAAATTCCGACTGACTGATATCCGGCAGAATTGACGCAACATTTAACTTGCGAAACTGATGCATCGCTCTGAAAAACTCTCCATATAATTCATCCATGTTCTTATCACCTCGGTTCTTACCTAATTATTTAACATTGTTATATATTAACGTATATAATTAATAACACCGGCAAATAACTCTGTCAAGCTAAATGCCGGTGTTTTATACATTCTTAATAAATAAGTTAATTACATGATGAATTCTGCTTTTGGGCAACAAAAAAAGCGGGTGATGGGAATCGAACCCACGTATCCAGCTTGGAAGGCTGGTGTTCTACCATTGAACTACACCCGCGTGTTTCATAACACAAAAAATATAATACCATATTCCCGAAAAAATGCAAGCAAAATTTTTTATTTTTTGGGTCAATCATTTTTTTCGTGGGATTGACGTTACCACGTTATAGGTTTTCTAAGCCGTCCGCCAGCCTTGACATGAACCTCAGGTAATGCGTAGGGTAATCACCCCGACGGCGAAG
>NZ_JAOQJV010000032.1:0-6090 GCF_025567415.1 Dorea ammoniilytica | reverse complement strand
TGTTCTCTCCATGTTCCTTGTAACTTGTCCACCATATCAGTTCATTATAAAAATCTTAGATTTTTGTCTTGACAACTGAGCCACTATAGTTAGGCGTGGTTGATGCATACATGAAGGAGAATACGACTGAACTTGTGGATCCTTTGGATGTAAAGAAGAAGGTCGACATGTTGGAAGAGAAGCGGAATATTCTGCTCACAGAACTGGATACGCAGATCAAAGTGTCCAATGCAACCACATTTATCGAGATAGCATAATCACATTGCCTGCATTACGAAAATTCCGAACTTAGTTTCCCTGTAACAGGGTTAAGTTACGTGAAGAATATGCAAATTCTATTAGGATGGATAGTATAAGAGCTGTTAATTGTTTTGGATTTTGTTTAAACTTTGAATTGTGAACCGTTAATGATTTTGTTTTTGAATGGTTATGTGTGAATGGACAACTTTTCTTCAGGTATAGAGATATGCTGAAATCCATGAAACAGGTTAAGGTGTTAAGCTAATTGACCGGGGAAGAGCCTCATGGCTGTAATGCAGGTAATAAGATGAATAAAGGCCGTGGCGGAAGCTGCGGCTTTTGCTATAATAGAATAAGGCGTTATGATGAATGCAAGGAGGTATTGTGTATGAATTGTTGTATACAGACAGTACAGGGAGATATTACGAAAATTGATGATGTGGAAGCAATCGTGAATGCAGCGAATAACAGTTTGCTTGGTGGTGGCGGCGTGGATGGTGCGATTCATCGGGCAGCTGGTCCGGAACTTCTGGCAGAATGTCGTACCTTACATGGTTGTGATACAGGGGAAGCCAAGATTACCAAGGCATATAAGCTGCCTTGTAAATATGTAATCCATACAGTTGGACCGATCTGGTATGGAGGTAATGATGGTGAGCCGGAGCTGTTAGCAAATGCGTATCGGAATTCTTTGCAATGTGCGGTAGATCATGGAATTAAGACAATCGCATTTCCTGCTATTTCAACAGGTGTTTACGGTTATCCGATTGATAAGGCAGCAGTTGTTGCGGTCGATACAGTGAAGGAGTTTATCAGAGAGCATCCTGGCAAGATAGAACTTGTGAGGTTTGTGTTGTTCAGCGCAGATGTACTGGCGGAATATGAGAAGGCGATTGAGGGAAATTCATATAATAGTTAGAGTGAATATTTAAAGAGTGATTGCAAAAATGATTAGTAGACTGCTTGAAAAATCTATTCAAATATATTATTTTATAAATGTAACCTAAAAAAAGTTACATTTATAAAAAGGTGAATTAATGAAAGAGTTTTTGGAAAAGGCATTAAGACAGAATGTAATCATTGAAGAAGATAAAGAAATATACGAAAAATTACCATTGGCATATCGAGGCAGATATGATGTGTTAAGAATGGAGACTAATGGGCTTCTATGGATAGCTATTTGTCCTAAAGGTGAGATGGGCTTGGTTATGCTTAGAAAAGATAGAGCTAGAATAGAAAAACTGACGGGATTAAACTGTGCGATTTTTTTTGAATATACAACATTTTATATTAAAGAAAAATTGATAGAGGAAGGGATCCCATTTGTAATAGTTGGCAAGCAGATATATCTTCCTTTTATGGGATATTTACTAAGCAATTCAAATGATAGAGAATTACAGCCAGTTCATTTGATTTCATATTTAACACAAAAGTTACTTCTTTTAGCTATTTATGAAAGATGGAATAAGGTAAAAGTGACTGAGGCAGCAGAAAAATTAGGAGTTTCTAAAATGTCTGTAAGTCGATGTTTTGATGAATTGGAATACTTAAATATTGATGTATTGGGTATGAAGGGAAAATCAAGGGTAATCAGTGCGCCGAACAATACAAAAGTATTCTGGCAGCAAAATGCAAAGGTATTTAGAAATCCTGTAATTCGAAAATATATCTTAAGGGAGGATATTGGATTAGAGAAAAAGGCTGGTATATCTGCGCTGTGTGAGTGCTCACTTTTGACGGATAATGAGTATTACACATATGCAATAACGAAAAAAGAAATAAAAAGTAGTGGTATAAAAATGATGAAGCAGACAGGAATGTCAGAAGAGGTAGGCTGTGTTGTACTGGAATTAGGATATTTTATCGACTTTTATGGAAAAAAAATCCAGGATCCACTGAGTATAGTTTTATCAATAACAAAAGATGAATTAGAGGACGAAAGAGTAGGCATTTCAATTAATGAGATGTTAGAGGAATATGTATGGTCAAAGGATTAGATACATTTCGTAAGTATTTTGCAGGTTACGAAGATCAATATGTTCTGATTGGCGGAGCGGCATGTGATATTGTATTTGAAAGTAATGACGCAAATTTCAGGGCGACAAGAGACTTGGATATGGTTTTGATTATCGAGGCGCTTACACCAGAGTTTGGAGAAAAATTTTGGAAATTCATAGTAGATGGTAAGTATCGTAACAGATTTGTGAGTGGAAGGAAACCTCAATTTTACAGATTTGATAAACCAGAAGAAAAAGCATTTCCGAAAATGATTGAGTTATTCTGCAGAACAGATTTTGAGTTAAAGAATGCAGAAGGAATTACGCCGATTCATATTGCGGATGAGATATCGAGTTTGTCAGCCATTTTGTTAGATTCTGATTACTATAATGTACTTCTTGCAGGGAGAATACAAAAGAATGCACTTTCAGTACTTAGACCAGAATATATTATTCTTTTTAAGGCGAAAGCATATCTTGACCTTAAGAGGATAAAAGAATCAGAAGGAATTGGAGATTCAAAAAATATCAAAAAACATAAGAAAGATATTTTACGTATAGCTGCAGAACTTATGTTAGAAAGAGTCACAGATTTACCAGAAACAGTTTTGGGTGATATATATTCTTTTATAGACTCTTTAGAACAAGATCCGTTTGATTTGAACTTGTTGAAAATGTATGGATTAAAAAATGAGGATATTGTGAGTTTATTAAAGGAAATATTCGAAGCGGAGTATAAGATAGTTGGATAATAGTATTTTTTTTAAAGGGAAAAACAAAGGAATCAATAAGGAGTTAAGGGGGAATGTGGCATTTTGCTATATTCTTGTGGATGAACAGGCAGGGCAATGGAGTGAAGATGATGAACATGCGGTAGTCAATACGATTCGCCAGACCTCATCCTGGATGATGCAGGAAGCGGGCAAGAAAAATGTGACATTGAATATTCGGAATTTTGTATTTCGCAGTAAGAGCGATGTGCATGTAGATCTTGGTATGTCGAATGCCTGGGTGAAACAGGTGATGCAGAATACGAAGTATGCATCAATCACAGAATTGCGTAATCACTTTAAAAATGAAAAACGATTTGATGATGTAGCTGTGATTTTTCTATTCCGATATGAGGAGAGGTCTTTTGCCTCGAGGCAGGTTGCGCTGGGAGAGGGCGAAGAATATGCCACAGTCTTTTATGGAGAAAAATGCAATACATTTATCCATGAGATCTGTCATTTATATGGTGCCTGTGATTTGTATTATACGGATTTTGTAAAGGAAAAAGTCAGACGATACCTGGGCGGAAGTATTATGTGTTCCAATGTGCTGTATGTGGATGATGTGACAGCTTACGTGATTGGCTGGCAGAAAGAATTGGCAGATATGGCGAAAGCATTTCTTCAGGAAACAATGCATATCACGGAAGCAGAATGGTATGCAGCTCTGAGTAAGAATACGGAAAGTGGACATTCTTCTTTTACATATAGTGATGGTGCTGTTTACAAAGGTGAGATGATACGCGGTGTACCGCATGGCAAGGGTGTGTTACAGTATGCTTCCGGTGATAAATATCAGGGAGAATTTCGGCATGGCAAGCCGGAAGGTCAGGGTGTGCTGAATTATACGAATGGAGATCATTATGAAGGCGCTTTTATGAATGGTACATTTGAAGGGAAAGGCGTGTACTATTTTCATACGGGTGGGAAAAAGAAAGGCATTTGGAAAAATGGTAAATATTTGCGGAGATTTTAGATAGTCTCCGCATTCTTTGCATTTCGAATCCGCTCCATGGTATCGAGTTGTTCGGCTTTTTCGAAAATCTCGGTTTTCCAGGCAGCGAAATCTTCCTGAAAAAGTTCTTCGGATATAGAGTCTTTTCTGGAGAGAAGTTCTGTCCAGCCGCTGATGAATTCGGTGATGAAATTGCCATAGGCAGTAAGAGAGTTATTGTCATTGAAGGATATCTGAGCCGTGGTCATATCCATATCATAATAGCCACCCCAGACATTGCATTCGAGTTCCTCAACATTTGTATTCATAGAGAAGGGTTCTTTTTCATACAGACCCAAAAGCATATCGGCGATATTTTTTCTGTTTATTTCAATGTTACTCATATAGACACTCCTTTTGTGTGAAATTATTGCATTTATTATACCATAGGTCTGATGGATTTGCATGTGAAGAGAGAAGATGCTATAGTTACCTAAAACGAAATTTTAAAGGGCTGAAAAGCCTGTGATTTCAACAAAAAGACTTAATTATATGAGGAGGATGTGAAACAAATGGAATTTTTAGTTGTAGCCCTGGGTGGAGCTGTAGGAGCAATGGCCCGATATGCGATAAGCCTTATACCTGTTAAAAGCGGATTTCCGTTTCTGACGTTGGTGACAAATATTATGGGAGCGCTTCTGATAGGATTTGTTGTGGGTATTGCAAGCGGTAAGAATGAGGTATCGGAAAACACGATATTGTTTTGGAAAACAGGGGTATGTGGTGGTTTTACCACCTTTTCAACATTTTCTTTAGAAGCATACAATTTGTTTGATGATAATCAATATACAGCTGGAGGAGTGTATGTATTATTAAGCTGTTGTAGTTGCATATTGGGAGTACTGTGTGGCAAAAAATTATCAGCTCTTATTAGATAACAGAATATGATTTGAGCCGAGAAAACGTTGTGTATTCCGTAGCTTATAGTTATCAAAAAGAAAACAACTATTCTCGCGATTCAAGTGTCCAGTGGACAAGATCATCGAATATCCACTCGAAGTGATTAACATATTCATCTACGTCAGGTTTAGGCTGCATGTAATTAAATTTAAGGAAATATCCGGCTAATGCGAATCTGCAGAATTCGGCCGTAGATTGGATTTGTTCGTCTGAAAGATATTTTCCTGCATCTTCCAACTGCTTTTTGATATATTTGCTGATTGAATCCTCTGTTTTAATAAAGAAGTGGTATTCTAGTTGTTCTTTGGATAGCGAAGAGAGAATATGATTTATAATCTTAGGGTATTCCTTACATGCTTGAAATATCGCTTTCATTTCGGCTTTTAAATCTGTTGGATCTTCTAGTGTTTTGACCAGTTTATCTATTTCATACTGTATCCATTTATCAAGCAACTCATATAAATCTTGAAAGTGATAGTAGAAAGTGTTATGGTTGATTTCACACCTTTTAACAAGAGCCAGCACAGTAATCTTGTCAAAGGGCATTTCTTCGATCATCTCGCTAAAGGTTTGCATGATTGTTTTCATCGTTAACATAGACATAGACAATTCCTCCTGATGCATCTTCTTTAGTACCACACATTTATAGAATATGCCTATTTGAAGATTTTGTCCATATCAATATATGACATAGAAAAAATTCCTGCTTACATAGAGGCTCTTTGCTCTCTATGTAAGCAGGAATTTTTCTATTAAGCTAAACATTATGCAACGAACTCCCAGTGACCATCTTTAAATGTCCACTCTTCTTCAAGGTTGTTTTCAAACAGTACAGTATAAACACCTTCTGTATCAGCCTTTGGATGAACCTCTACTACCTTCGTACCTGCTTTTTTCTCGATTTCACTATAATCAGACATCTCTTTTTCCTCCTCTCGAGAATCTCTATTCGTTATTATTATAATAAGACTTAGGTGGTATTTATCATATATCCAGATTGTCTGAATTGTCCTAAAACAGACAATTTGAAGAATCTGTCCAAAATGCAGAATCAGAATTCATTATTCACGCTGTATTATTCATTGGTGTAAAGAAATTGTTAGTTGAATAAAGAAAATAAAAATGAGAGTAATCACTTTCTAAGGTATAATGGTTTCGACGAAAAAAACATATATCAAAGGAGGATTAC
>NZ_JAOQJV010000031.1:0-6255 GCF_025567415.1 Dorea ammoniilytica | reverse complement strand
TTTTTTTCGTGGGATTGACGTTACCACGTTATAGGTTTTCTAAGCCGTCCGCCAGCCTTGACATGAACCTCAGGTAATGCGTAGGGTAATCACCCCGACGGCGAAGAACTCAAGAACAGTTATCTTGTAGTTTGCGAATATCCATATAAATAGAAAAAGCCCTTTGAGAAAAGGATTTTCTCCTCTCTCAAAGGGCAAGTTCAAAACTGGATTTATCGTGTGCATTACATAAATAAAAATTCAATTTTACTCTGCATTATCACAATATATCTCTATTGCATCTGCTACAAATATTGCTGTACCTTCTCCACCATATGCATCAATATTTGTTGTAAAATCTCCACCTCCTGAATACATTTTTCCTAATCCACGCAAAATCTTATTTGTACAAGTATATAAGTTTTGGGTAATATAATCCTGTAATCTTCTTACAAGATTCTGTGCATCATCAGATGCTGGATTCATATTCTTCATCTCTCCGGCTTCTTTAAAAAAAAGCATAAATCTATCTGCTAAGATTTTCTCATCTTCTTCAGTTCGATTCTTTTGCTTTTCTTCCATCTCCTTATATTCTGGTGTATTACCGTATAATTCCTTTGCCTGTCTGCTATATTCATCTAATTTACTTCTATCAAAAGCCTTAAAATCCATGTGTTTCACTCCTAACAATTTTATTCCAAGAGCAAAGTTCATTAAGTTCTCAATATGTTCCTTTTTAAGCTTAAGCAGCTCTATTTGTTGTTCTAAAGCTTTGCTTCTGTCAAAATCAGGACTATTAACAATCATCTTAATGTCTTTAAGAGGAAACTCCAATTCTCGAAACAGCAAAATATGTTGAAGGCGTTCCAAATCTGCATCGTCATACAATCTGTAACCCGCATCGGTGTATCCCGTCGGATGTAAAAGACCAATCTTGTCATAATATTGTAGAGTGCGTATACTCACTCCGGCAAGCTTACTCACTTCATTTACTGTCATCATCATCATTTCCTCCTCTCTCGATAAATATACTTTAAACCATTACGCAACGTAGGAGTCAACAGTTTTTTCAAAAAATATTTTATACAAATTCCCGATTTGTATTTCTGTCCATTCAGAAAATGGGCAATCCCGATTGGAATTGCCCACTCATTGCACTGATTATGCGATTTTTTCTTGCTTGCACCGATTTCTGCATCAAATGATGTAAGTTTGATGTAAATCGCTGTTTTTTCAGTTTTTTATCAAATGAAGTACGTCCCGTCTATTCGGTAAAACGGTACATCTTTACATCATCTTAATAGAGCTTTGCACCTGCCGGAATGTGGTCATCTACCATCAGAAGATGAAGCTTTTCTTCGCCTTCTTCTTCATGAATAGCACTGAGGAGCATACCGCAAAGGTCATTTTGACCTGATTGCCCTGTGGGTCGTAAATCTTAAATCCTGCTCCTGCATACGGAATACTCTTTCCGCTTTCTGCGTCCACCTTGACTACATTGACAAAGCTCTCAAAGTTACGGTTATTGATAAGATAACGGTAGGTCTGTGCGTTCTGTGAAATGAACACATCAAAATCGTCCATCATCTCTCTGCCTTCCCAACCGGAAGTCTGGTGTACGGTATAAATACCATACGGCATATCTTTTGTCTGACCGAAGCCATTTTCATCGCAAACGATAGTATCTCTCTCGTCTTTATTGGCTGCGTCATAGCTTCCAGCAGATTTCAGATAAATCTCAAAGGAAGCACCCTTTTCAGGAGTTTCAATCTTTGTTTCTCCATCATCAGTGTGTTTAATGATAGCCACATTGCCTTTGATTACCTGCTCGATTACATCATTGGAAGTAAGGTTGTGTTCTACCTCATAAAGTTTCGGGTCTGCACCTACTTCATGGATAGTCTTATCAAGCAAATACCCCTCTGACGGAGTAATTTCTCGGATTGTCCAGTCGGTATCACAAACATATTCTTTAGTAGTGAACTGACCGTTTTCATCAGTAACATACTTATCTACAAGCGTTTCGCCCTTATAGATACCGTAAACTGCTCCCGAAAGTTTGGCATTGCCCTGTGCTTCGCCTTTCTCAGCGTCGCTCTTTGTTACTGTTACAGTAAATTTCTTCAAAATGTTATTGAAGTTTCTTGTGGTTACTTCTTTCCACTTCACTGGTGCAGTCTGATTTTTCGGCACAACATAACGGATAGCCGTGTCTACTTCTTCAAGGGTATATGGTTCAGAACCACTGATAAGCACATCTTTGAAAGTTGCCACACCGTTTTTGTCTGTAACTGCATACTGGTCAACAGCATCATCGGAAAGAGAAGTACCGTAAAGATGGAACTTCACACCTTCAACAAGGTTATCTTCTGAGGACTTCACTACCTGAAGGTCGCCACGCTTCAATTTGTTATTGAAAGTGACCTTTGCAACCTGCCCTGCCACAACAGTAACTCTATGTGTTTCCTGCGGCTCGTACTTATCGTATGCCTGCTCGGTTACGGTATAGATACCCGGCATAAGGTTATCAATCTGGAACTTACCGCCATTAGCTGTTGTAACCGTCTGATTGATACCGTTTCCGGTAATCGTGAAGTTGATACCGTCAACCTTGCCGTCCTCACTGGTCTTTACAATCTGACAAGAACCATAGCTGACTTTCATCTTCACAAAACCGTTGATACTGTCGCTTACTTCCTGAGCATAGCTGACAACATCCTGCACACTGGAGTTCTGACCGTGTTTACCCTCTGACCATACAACCACACCTCTTCGTACTGCATTTTTCTTCGTTGCGGTAATCGTAAATTCCTTACTCGGTGCAGTATCCATAGAAACAGTAAGTTTGTTACCATTCACTGAAAAGCTCACTCCACTGATGCTTGCCTTGAAATTATATTTGGACAGCACATTATTGGAGTCTGTCAGAGTAGTTGTGTACTTGCTTCCGTTCCACTCAAGTTCTATTGTCTTTGCCGAACCGGATGATTTATTACAAAAGCTCGGTATGGTTGCATGGTTCTGTACACTCTGCACCATACTGTTGTAATAACTGAAAATCTTATTGCGGAGCGGATGCTTTGCATTGATGACATCTTTCACATTGCTGCAACCACTGGCTGCTACATGATTGAAGTTCGCATCACGCTCTCCGATAACAGTTTCCCAGATAAGAAGCTGTGTAGCATAAGCCTGTGCAATGCTGTTTGCTGCTGCTTCATTCTGTGACCTCCAAGATGTCGAGATTGTCCCACGATAGCCATACTGTAAAATACGACCAACGAAAAGACGGATTTCATCTCCGGAAATAACCCCGTTGGCTGCAAGGTTATTAAAATAATTTTCGTCATACTTATTCATTGTCTGACCGACCTTGAGCGAAATTCCCGGCTCAATACAATAAGCAACATTGCCTGAGTATGAGCCAATAGCCTTAAGATTGGTAAAATTGGAACGTCCGGTATGCCAACCATTTTTCAAGGTCAAATTGCTGTGTCCCCATACCCCATCGTAATTAGCATCGCCATCACGAGGGAAATCGACCATATAAACATCGGCTTTTTCTCCCGAAGCAGCATATGCTGTTGTCGAGCCAATGCCTGCAAAAGTGGTCACACACATAAGGGTCGCCAAGAAAAGCGACGTGACTCTTTTGAATTTTGACTTTATCATTGCGTTTCCTCCTGTAAAAATTGAAAACACACCGTATCGCTACGATGTGCCTTTATGGATTTTTTCTTACGGCAGAATTTACCTGCCGAAAAACAAATACGGATTTTTCGTTAATTTTTCATTTTACCATACACCTCCAGTCCGTTCATACTGTGCGATTGCCCCTTAGAGATAGACATATACTTTGAGATAGTTATATTCAAGTGAGATAATATATATCATTTTCGGTAGGTAGAAGTATAACTAAGGGGTTAGAGTGTGAGAAAGGGGAACTGTAAAACAGGCTATCTGCTGTCACGCTCTGCACGGTTACGCAAAAACTTGTTGTAATGCTCCAATGCCTTGCAGACAAAATCCTCCGTCTGACTGACGGGAATGTTTTTCGGGATAAGCTGTCTTACTCTGTCGCCCCTCAACACGATTTTTTCCTTTTGGTTCGGCTTTTCCTCAGACATAACAGCGTGGATTGCTTCTGTTGTAAGGTTGCCCTCGTTGAATAACTTTCGCATACGGATTGTCTGGTCGTGTGACGGGGTAGCGTCATTCAGGTCGATTTCGTCAACCACATCACGCTGGCAATCTTCGTCAAGATAGGAAAGTTCTACGGCAGGACGCATTTTAATACGCCCCTCGTCAACAAATTCAAGCAATTCAGGAACAAGGTTTGTCAGGCGAATATACCTGCGTATTTGTTCACGACTTTCCCCTACTTCTTCTCCAATACGAGAAACCGAAAGGGCATCTTTACCTGCCAACTTCTCCACCAGTGGTGTAGAAGTTAAATCTGTTCTTTGTCCCTGCCTTTTCATTGCTTCCAAACGCATTTTATAGGCAAAGGCTTTTTCACTCGGCAATATCTCTGACCTCTGGAAATTACTTTCAACCATTAAAATGGTCGCTTCATCTCTGTTCAGGTCTACAATCTCACTTCTCAGGGTTTCAAATCCTGCCAGTTCACAAGCTCGCTTTCGTCTGTGTCCTGAAACAAGTTCGTATCTGCCGTCCTCTTTCTGCCTTACCGTTGCCGGAGTAATAACTCCTCTTTCCTTGACACTCTCCACAAGCTGCATCATATCTTCATCGTCCCTGACCTTAAACGGGTGGTCGGGGAAATCATCAATCAGCTCTAACGGAATATCTCGGATTTTTGAAAGCTGTTCTTCATCTCTCTGTGCCTGCGTGGTAAATAAATCATCGAGCTTCGTGAGAGTGAAGTCGCTCTTTCTTCCTGCCATCGGCTAACACCTCCTTTGTAAATTCAGCGTATGCCTTAGACACTGTGCTGTTTGGCTCATAAGCATAAATGCTTTTACCTTTGGAAGAAGTTTCAGCGGCTTTTACGGCAATCGGGATTTGTGTTCGATACATCCTTATCTGATTACCGAAGTTTGCCCTGAGTGCTTCCACCGTACTCTTTGCAAGGTTTGTTCGGCTATCCACCAAAGTAAGCAGCATACCGTCTATCTTAATATCCGGATTGATATACTTCTTTACTTTTGAAATGGTCTGCACAAGCTGTGTCATACCCTTTGCAGGCAAATACTGAGCCTGAACCGGAATGATAACACTGTCTGCCGCCGATAAAGCATTGAGAGTAACCATACCAAGTGAAGGCATACAGTCTATAATTACATAATCATATCTGTTCTTCACTTGACTCAGATAATTCTTGAGTGTAGTTTCTCTGCTCATTGCGTTTACAAGGTTAAATTCCATTGCTGAAAGCTCAAGGTTTGCCGGAACAAGGTCAACACCTTCTTCGTGGTGCAGGATACCAACCATAGGGTCTGTCATCGTTTCATTGATTACATCTGTGAGTTTCGTTGCAAGCGTGATACCCAAACCGTCTGTATCCTGCCAACCAAGACAAGTCGTTAAATCGCCCTGCGGGTCTGCGTCTATGAGCAATACTTTCTTGCCCTGCATTGCAAGCCCGACTCCAAGATTAACGGTTGTGGTGGTTTTTCCGACTCCGCCTTTCTGGTTACATACGGAAATCGTTTTGCAGTTTGACACTTCTTTTTGCCCTCCTTTCTGAAAATTCATAGCCACCGCATTATGGCTATGTACCTGACCGACTCATTTCCTAATCGGTCATAGCAATATTTGTTCTCAACACCCCTTGCCAAGCAAAATGCTTATGGGAAATCACTAAGGAACAGACTGCTTATCTGTATCATAGGGTTCTAACCTCTGCCGGGTACTCCGCCAGCTCCGTAGAGAAGTATCATTATCATTCTGACTGTCATCGCCATATCAGGGGCAACCTGATACTCATAGCCGGAGTTCTCGCTATTCTGAAATACAGAAATCACGGCGTACCTACTAAAGTGGCTATCATCAGAAATAAAGTCTTAGTGAATGACTTATTCAATTTTTCAAGCGAAAAGGCTTCCGTTTTTTGCTATCCGGAATGAACCCCTTCACTCATTTGGACAAAGGGGTATGAAATGCACACCCAAAATCGACGCTTTTCCGAAAATTTTTTGGGTCAATCATTTTTTTCGTGGGATTGACGTTACCACGTTATAGGTTTTCTAAGCCGTCCGCCAGCCTTGACATGAACCTCAGGTAATGCGTAGGGTAATCACCCCGACGGCGAAG
>NZ_JAOQJV010000030.1:0-7734 GCF_025567415.1 Dorea ammoniilytica | reverse complement strand
GCTTCGTTCGACTTGCATGTGTTAAGCACGCCGCCAGCGTTCATCCTGAGCCAGGATCAAACTCTCGTAAAAAATATTTTCCCTCACACCTCAGCGTGAGTTAAAATCAAGTTTAATTCCGTTCAGGAAAACCACTAGCTTTCCTATCCCGTTATTACTGTTATATAGGTTGACTTCAACTTTCAAGTTGTCAGTCCGTTCTGAATTTTCTCTTAAAGAATCTTCAGGGTTGTTGTCTATTGTTCAGTTATCAAAGTTCTTTGTGTTGTCGTTTGCGACAGCTTTAATAGATTATCACATCTTTCGTCGCTTGTCAACAACTTTTTTATTTTTGTTGTTTCAGCGGTGCGTACTCGCTCGAAACAGCTTATCTAGAATATCATGTTTATCGACATTTGTCAACAACTTTTTTCATTTCATATATTCCAGATTTTCGGTTGTGCCTCATGGACAGCGGTGCTTCTCAGCCCTGTCTCACGCGACAGCTTGTATAATATAGCACAGCGGAAGTGGAATTGTCAATATTGTTTTTAATATTTATTTAATTTAGACAATTCAGTCAATTCCGCCGCTGCAATAATACAATTCTTATGCACATCTACAACTTCTATATACATGAAGAGCGGATCACCTTTCGATGATCCGCTCAGTTTTTCTATAGATTATACATTTATTTACCGGCAAATACCAACATTGCCCTCTTAATGTCTTCTTTCATTGCATCCATTGCTTTCAGACGCAGTGCGGAATAGAAGTATGGCTGACCATCTTCTACCGATGCAATATATTCTGCTGCTGCATTACCTGCTGCCTTGTCCATATAAGTAAAGTAGTTGATCTTGCGCACACCTGCTGCAATTGCCTGATGGTAATCTTCTTCACTTACCCCTGAGCCACCGTGCATGACTACCGGGATGCTGTCTGCCTTTGCACGTACATCTTTTACGATATCAAAATTCAGCTTTGGCTCGGTCAGATAGATACCGTGTGTAGTTCCGAATGAACAAGCCAATGCTGCGATGCCTGTTTTTGCCACAAAGTCTTTTGCCATATCAGGATCTGTGTAGATCTTAGCGTCATCTTCTTCACCTGGTGTACCTGCACCGAATTCACGTTTACCCATGCTTCCGATCTCAGCCTCTACATCTGCGCCGTAAGATGCTGCAAGTTTTACAGCTTCGCAGGTAGTCTTAACATTTTCCTCGTATGGAGTTGTCGATCCATCATACATGACTGCTGTGAATCCCATTTCCAGAGATCTCTTCAGATAATCCAGATCCTCGCCGTGATCCAGCATTACACATACCGGAACTTTTGCTTTCTTAGCATGCTCTACCATGATAGGTCCGATCACATCAAGCGGACACAGGCTCTCGTGGCACTGTGCATGCATTATAATAGTAGGAAGTTCTACTTCCTCTGCTGCCGCGATTGCTGCGCAAAGGCTTTCAAGGTTCGGTGTATCAAATGCGCCAATCGCAATCTTCTTGTCTTCTGCTGCCTGCAGTACTTCTTTTAATGTCGCTAACATTGTACACTTCCTCCTTATTTATCATGATCTTCCATTTTCAGTACAACTTTGTATGTATCCGGACGCATCGCACATGCCATAGCTTCATCAAAGTCATTGTAATCATATACTGCTTCAATTAATGGTGTCGGATCAAATACGCCCTTGTTCATAATCTGTACTGCCTGCCAGAATGTCTTAACAGAACCATTCTGCGCACCTGTAATATTAACCTGTGTAGAGTGGATTGCTCCAAGATTAACTTCTACCGGTTTATTCGGGTGCAGAGACGAGAACATTACTACTGTACCACATTTCGCTGTGCATTCAATTGCCTGAAGCGCAAGTGCAGGAACTGCTGTTGTATCGAATACAACCTTTGCTCCCATTCCGCCTGTCAGCTTCTTAACCTCTGCCACAGCGTCTGTGTTCATTGGATCGATAACATCATTTGCGCCAAGCTCAAGTGCTTTATCTCTTCTTTCTTTCATTGGCTCAGACAGGATAACTCTTGCTCCTCTGAGATGTGCCAGCATTACATGCAGCATACCCATTGTACCGCCGCCGATTACGAGTACGTCATCACCAAATTCAACATTGCTCTTGTTGATAGAGTTCAATACACAGGCAATCGGCTCTGTCAGTGCCAGCTTCTCATATGATACATGATCTTCACAGATGTACAGGTCAGATGCCTTTGCAGTGATGTACTGTGCAAATCCGCCAAATCCGGAGATTCCATCCGGGTTCTGATATGCTGTTGTATGAGAGAAGTCCGGACATACATTTTCATATCCGTTCTTGCAGTAATAGCATTCATTGCAGTTATCAATAATATATGTTACAACTTTCTGACCAACATGGAAACGATCTTTATTTACCGCACTTCCCATTTCGCAGATTTCTCCGGCATACTCATGTCCACCGATACGTGGATAACTGAAGTTGCAGTCTCCTTTAAAATCACGGACATCGTTTACACAGATTCCTGATGCGTGAATCTTAACCAACACCTCATCTTCTTTCGGTACCGGAGTCGGGATCTCTGTCATTTTTACGTGTCCTGGTTCGCTCATTACAAGTGCTTTCATAATTACATGCTCCTTTCAGCAAATGCAAATTTTCTGATATTTAAAAACAATTTTTATCACAAAATTACTATAGCACATTCTCGTTTTCGTACTTACAATCCTTTTGCAGAATATTGCGCAATATTTCTGCACGTTTTTTTAATGCCAGGAACATAACGCTCCTGGCATTCCAATCAAATATTCTTAATCTATCATAGAAAATGTCTTTATTGCCTCTTTTACATTTTCTTTCATTGCTGCAAAAGCGGCTGCTCTGGCTGATGAATAGAATACCGGTTTCCCCTTTTCTACCGACTCTACATACTCTTCTGTCGCGGTTCCGCCTGTTTTATCCATGTATGTGAAATAGTTGATCTTGCGCACACCTGCTTTGATTGCTTTGTGGAAGTCTTCTTTGCTCACACCCGATCCGCCGTGCATGACTACCGGCACTCCTTCTGTCTTCTCACGCACGCCGCTTACAATATCAAAATTCAGCTTTGGTTCCGTCAGATAAATACCGTGTGTAGTTCCAAATGAGCACGCCAGTGCGTCAATACCTGTCTGCTCTACAAATTCTTTCGCCATATCTGGATCTGTATAAATCTTCTGGTCATCTTCTTCGCCAGGTTTACCACTTCCAAATTCACGTTTACCCATACTTCCAAGCTCAGCTTCTACATTTGCGCCATATTTTTCAGCAAGTTCTACTGCCTTTTTTGTAGTTGCAAGATTCTCTTCGTAAGGATGTACAGAACCGTCATACATTACCGAAGTGAATCCCATATCCAATGCGCGTTTCAGATAATCCAGATCCTCGCCATGATCCAGATGTACACATACCGGAACAGATGCCCTTGCTGCATGATCCAGCATAATTGGTCCAATAATATCTAATGGAATCAGTTCTTCATGCATCTGACAATGCTGAACAATAACCGGTCTTTCCAGTTCCTCTGCACTTTCAATTGCCGCACGCAGTGATTCCAGATTCGGAGTATTAAATGCTCCGATTGCGATTCCCTGTTGTTCAGCAATCATCATTACATCATTCAATGTTACTAACATAAATTTACCCTCCTACAAATTCAAGAATGCCTCGGCATTCTTGCTGCGAGGTGCGTGTCATGCAATTGCATGACATACTTCTACTGCGCACCTCTGCAATCCTGCCGGAGGCTATATCAGCTGGGGGATTGACTCCCAGCTGATATATTTTAATTAATCCGTAATCTTAAGTACTACCTTGTATGTATCCGGACGCATCGCGCATGCCATAGCCTGATCAAAATCATGATAATCGTAAATATCCTCAATGATCGGTGTCGGATCAAATACGCCTCTGTTCAACATCTTCACTGCCTGCCAGAATGTCTTAACTGTTCCGTTCTGTGCGCCTGTAATATTTTTCTGTGTAGAATGGATTGCGCCAAGATTAATCTCTACCGGTTTGTTCGGATGCAGGGACGAGAACATTACCATCGTTCCACATTTCGCTGTGCAGTCCAGTGCCTGTAATGCAATTGCAGGAATAGCTGTCGTGTTAAATACGATCTTTGCTCCAAGTCCGTCTGTCAACCTCTTCACTTCTTCTGCCACATCAACCTTGGTCGGATCGATGACCGCATTTGCTCCCAGTTCCAGTGCTTTCTTTCTACGCTCTTCCACCGGCTCTGACAGAATAACATTCGCGCCCTTCATATGCGCCAGCATGACATGAAGCATGCCCATAGTTCCGCCACCGATAACCAGCACATCATCACCAAACTCTACATTTGCATTATTAATAGAATTGATAACGCATGCAACCGGTTCTACCACTGCCAGTTTTTCAAATGCCACATTATCATTTGCGATATACAGATCTTCTGCTTTAGCAACAACAAACTGGCCAAAGCCACAGAAGCCAGAGATGCCATCCGGATTCTTATATGTAATACTGTTCAATGAATCCGGACACACATTTTCGAATCCATTTTTGCAGTAGTAACACTCCTTACAGTTATCAACCACATAAGTAACAACTCTCTGTCCCACATGGAAACGGTTCTTATTCACTTCCGAACCAATTTCATAGATCTCACCCGCAAACTCATGTCCACCGATACGCGGATAAGAATAATCACATTCTCCCTTAAAATCCCTCACATCATTAATGCAGATTCCGGCTGCACGAACACGTACCAACACCTCATCCGGTTTAATCTCCGGCATTGGTAATTCTGTCATTTTCACATTGCCCGGTTCGCTCATCACAAGTGCTTTCATAATTGCATACTCCTTCCAGAAATGTATAATACCAGGGTCAAAAGGTCTAAGTCCGCAGGTATCATAGTCAATATCATATTCTCACTATAGCACAGGCAATAGCGAAATGCGTATCGGTTAATTTCCGAAAATAGCGCAATAATCCTGCACGTTTTTTCGTTTGCAATGCATGCTACCGAAAGTTATCGAGATGACAGTTGTTTATCAGTTGGCCATGATTTTCTGAGTGCTGCATAGGAAATCAGAAAATTCGCAAGCCAACCGGCCGGCACAGCAAGCCAGACAAATGCGATGCCAAAACGAGGGGCAAAGATCAAAGCAACTGACAGACGGATTGCCAGATTTACCATATTTGCAATGAGAAATGGCCGCATGATTCCAAGTCCACGAAGAACACCATCCGTTGCCATCTTAATCCCCATGAAGATGAAAAAGTAGCCGATCCATCTCATATAACCTCCGGATACCTCATATGCTAAAGCGGTTCCGTCTTTACCCAGGAATAATGAGGAAATTTGAGTATGCAGCGTCTCAATGACTATAAAAGCAAAAACTGCAAAACATAGATCCAACACCAGTGCAGCGTGATATCCTTTTTTGATGCGTTCTGTTTTCTTTGCGCCAAGATTCTGGGATACATACGGCGAGACTGCATTTCCAATGGATACAAAGATCAGTGAAAAAACATTTTCTACCCGCATCGTTGCCGAATAACCAGCGAGTGCCTGTGTCCCGAATGGATTTACAACCGCCTGTACGATCATCATACCAATTGACACTGTGGACTGTTGAAGAACTGATGGTACGGCTATTCGAAGCATAGAATGTAATTCCCGCCCATCAAACCAGGCAAAATGACTTTTATATCGGCGCATCCGACCAAAGAAAATCAAAAGTGAAAACACTGCGGAAATCCCCTGTGCAATGAGAGTCGCAAGGGCTGCACCAAACACACCCAGACCAAGTCCGGCCACCATCCAAAGATCCATAAATATATTCAAAACAGAAGAGAATATCAAAAGCCCCAGCGGGATTTTTGACTCTCCGATAGACGTGAACATCGTCGAAAGGATATTGTACATAAACAGAAACGGAAAACCTACAAAATAAACACGAAGATACAGTACTGCTTCCTTCAGTATATCAGCAGGTGTCTGTAACAAACTCATCATCGAATGGGAAAAGCAAAATCCAAAGACGCCCAGAAGTATACTTAGAATCAGGAAACTAATCAATGATGTTGATACGATTGTTTTCATTTTGCTATAATCTCTGGATCCAAAATAACGGCTCACAAGTACACCGGCACCAACGCCGCCCCCCAACGCGATACAAATGAAGACATTCGTAAGTGCAGCACAGGCACCAACTGCCGCAAGTGCAGAAGAGCCAACAAACTGACCAACGATTATTGAATCAGCCATATTATATACTTGTTGAAAAAAACTGCCTAAAATCATAGGCATTGCAAAAACAGTCAGCGCTTTAAGTGGCTCATCTGTGATTAAATATTCATCTTTTGACATTGTCTTATTCCTCCACAAATTCCAGCTTTTTATCCGGAAGCTCTTTTGGTGTAAAAAATTTGAGCAATGTAATCATAACACACAGATGAAAAAAGGTCACCACAAAGGTGACCTTTCAAACTTATTGATTTGATACTTTCATGAGTAGTATGCCTGGCTTAGAATCCTGTCAATCTGAAGAACATCAATTCATTTGCCGACTCGTCATTTCGCTTCTGTGTCAGCAGGATTAAAAGAGAACCGTCGTCTAACAGCTGCATATCTTCCAGCCATGGATAACCGACACCAAATATGTCATCTGTAGAAATTGCGCCTATATGCGTTCCATCTTTTGCCCAGAATTGTATTTCCCGCATATTTCCATCTGCTGCCACAAAACCATTTTCTGTTTCCGCCATGCCCGTAATGGATCCGAGCCGGTCCGGAGAACTGATATCTGCTCCACCTAATTTCAAAAGCTGATTGCCTTCATAATCATAGACAATTATTTTTGTGCCTTCATCTTCTGCTGCCATGGAGCCGGCAACCATAATATGACTATCCGTAATCTGGACGTCATCTATCATTGAAAATTCTCCTTTACGTTCAGCGGCATCATTTAATCCGGTCAGTATCCACGGTTCAGCCGTCAGATTGCCGCCCTGATTCGAAATCTTCTGCGTATCGCTGTTCACCCAGAAACTGATTCCCCATTCTCCGGACGGATGCATGTTCAGATCGCCAGTTACTGTTGTCTGAAGCGCTTTTTTCCCATCTTTTACGCCAATCACTTCTTGAATTCCCGGTGAAAGATATAACATCCCACTGCTGTCCGCAGACATATATTCACAATCCTTCTCCAGTTCCATCGTAGAAACGAATTCGAGTCCGCTTTCTGAATAATTATACGTATCCAGTTTATTCCCCAGCAAATGAAATACCTGATCGCCCTGTTTTACAAATTGGTGTTCCATGATCTGCATAACGCCCTGGGCTTCTTTAAACGGAATATATTCCGGGACGATCGTATAAGAACCTACCATCTGCTCTGCCAATACAGGTTCAAGAGGTTCTCCCTCCCATGGCCATGGTGCGTCTTTATTTCCTTCGTCCTCTAATTTCAGCACAATTCCGTCCAACAATTCTTTGACAGCATCATCTGTTTCCTGTCCTTTTACACGGATATCATAAGATGTACCAGACTCTTCATGACGATACATATACGTGTTCCTTCCGGAATTATTTTCCGGCATTACCGCATATTCTGCATTTCCGATTGTTCCTCAGCATATTTTATAGTGGCTCAGTTGTCAAGACAAAAATCTAAGATTTTTATAATGAACTGATATGGTGGACAAGTTACAAGGAACATGGAGAGAAC
>NZ_JAOQJV010000003.1:174438-208884 GCF_025567415.1 Dorea ammoniilytica | reverse complement strand
CTGGGAATTCCAGAACACTATGCGGCAACAATAGCAAATAGTCGCAGAAAGTATTGGTACATCAGTAATAACAAAGCTGTGATTTGGGGCGCTGAATAAAGAAAGACTGATAAACAGTGGCTTTTATGATCTAGCCACAGCCTATCAGTCTGTGCACATCAACTATTGAAAGCGCCGTATACCGAACGGTACGTACGGTGCTGTGAGAGGACGGCGGTTAGTCACCGCCTCCTACTCGATTAGTTAAATTATAATTTAAGAACGTTTTCTTCTATATACGACTACACCGCTCATTGCGACTGCTACGAGCATCAGTACGATCCACAGCATCATATGACTTTTATCGCCGGTTTTTGGTGTTTTCTTGGCATTAGAAGTTTTAGTGTTCTTGTTGTCAGCAGAGGTATTACCTGTAGCATTCTTTTCCCATTGTGCGGTGTAAGTAACATCACCGGATACAGTCTCTGCAACTGCCGGGTTCCAACCTTTAAAAGTATATCCGTCGCGTGCAGGGGCGCCATTGAATGCCGGCGTAGCATCGCCATCTGTCAGATCTGTGGTTACCTGGTCTTCAAAAATCACTTCATCGTCTACACCGTCTGTGTAAGTTACGGTATAAGTAATGATCGGCACTTCTGTTGTTATATATTTATCCAGTGGTGGCATTGGATCGATACCTGTTTTCCAGTAGAGATCTGCAAGTGGATCGTCAGAACCGGCATCAAGCTGTTCACCGTCTTTGACAGACTGTTTCGGGCTTGAGATTTTAATCGTACCGTCAGTTGCTTTCCCAGGAGTTTTTTCACCATATGCGGTTGAACCCTGGAGAAAGGTCTCTGTGGTCGAAAGTGTGCCGTTTCCTTCTACAGCATTACCGCCATCTCCGAAGAGGACATCTCCGCCAATTGCAATTAATTTACCGGAACCGGTGATTTTGCCATTGTCAAGCTTGATAGCCGTACCGCCCTGAGAATAGATCAGGGTATTTCCGTCACCACCGAAAGCAGCAAGTGTAGCACCGTCTTCAAGGGTAAGTGTACCGTCTTTTACCTGAAGAGCGGTCTGACCGATTTCTGTTCCGGCGGAGTCGCCCTGAATAAATACATTACCTTTTACAGTTACATTGCCGGTAGTGGTCACAACCGGATCTGAAGTAGAACGGTCGGTAAGATCACCGTTGGCAAGGTAATTCGCATGAGAGTAAATGGCTGCATTTTCCAGAATAGAACCGTCTGCCATGCGAACCTGTCCGCATACAGAAGCACCTGTTACAAATGTTTTGTTAAAGCTGTCATAGTTCATGGAGAATGTACCACCACTCTGAACATCGATGATACCCTGTACGGTGGAATCCATCAGGTTCAGAGTACCACCATCTTCTACGATGATGTGGACGCTGCTGAGAATTTTCATATTAACAAATGTCAGGTTGCATCCGCTTGGAATGTATAAGGTCTGTGGGATATTACCACTCTGAACATCTTTCCAGGCAATGTCATAACCCAGATATCCGTAAGTTCCGGACTCATTGGAACCATACCATGCTTTTACATCCTTTGGTACGCGAACACTTTCTTTTTCACCTGTGTTGGAACCAAAATCTCTGATAGCCCATGGCTCCATGATATTCCACATATATTTGCCATCCTGAGTCTGCGTCAGATTATCCAGGACAAGACGGTCAGCAAGCTTTTCATTTCCGGTGTATATGGTAAATGGAAGTGCATTACTTTCGGCTGTACGTCCCTGGTCATCCGTTACGCTGACAGAAATGAGATAATCACCGGCATCCTTTGGTGTTCCATTCAGAGTAAGTGCACTGCTGATGGTCAGGTATACACCTTCCATACCACTGTCAGCATCTTTGCTGGTGCCTTTTGAGGTATCCGGTACGATATTTACCTTACTCTTACTTCCGACAATATTAATGTCAGAATCATTATTCAATTCTTTCCAGTCACTGTCGGCAGGCTCTTTGCCTTTTTCTACTAATGCGCCATATACAGTTACATTGCTGTTGTTATTGGAGCTTGCAGCACCGGTAGCACTAGATACGCCGTCGTAATCTTTCTGACCGACAATGGCGCATTCGAAGTTGCCTTCTAACTTTACATAGAGCTGCATATTGTCGCCCTGACCGTCATCAGCTATGGCTGTCATCTTACCGTTAGTGTCAATCAGAATCTTAAAGGTGAGATATTTGTATCCGTCGGCGGTAATGGTAATCACATCTCCGCTTTTTAGTACAGGAACTGTCGATGAAGAGCTAAAGTCTTTTGCCGCAAATGTAAGACGGCTATTGGATGTGTCTGCACGATAGGAACCACCAGAGGATGGATTATATGAAATGGCGTTCCAGGCAGTTCCATTTACAGATACGCCTGTGATTTTAGATACATAGTCCACATTTTCCGGGAATGTGAAATCCCAGTTCTGACTAAAGAAATCAGTCTCCATCTTGATGCTGTCGATACTTACAGTGCCATCTTCAGCAGGAGCGTTTGCCTTGAAGACTGCGCTTACCGTTACATCAGATGCAGGCATGGCAAATGTATTGCCTGTTACGGTTACATCTGCATTCTTAGAATCCTTCACTGAGATAGTATCCAGTACATATCCATCAGCAGGAGAAGCGGTTACAGTGACTTTTTCACCTTCTTTAGCGGTTACCTTGTCTACATTTACGGTTCCGTTAGCAGATGCTTTCAGAACGACTTTGTAGTCAGAACCTGTTGATGGTTTGTTATCATTCTGGACGATTTCTGCGGAGTATTCGTATTTTTCATATTTTACAGATACGGTCATATCATCGTATCCGTCAGCGGAAATTACGATCTTAGCAGGAAATGTGATTTTTTCGTTGCAGATTTTGAGAGCCTGATAATTACCGTAAGCTCCCATTGCGCTTTCTGTGTTCCAGATTGTTCCGGTATTACCCCAGTAGCTGAAAGTACCTTTGGTAAATTCTGTGTCATTAACCGTTACTTTGTTAATGGCTTTTACGTAATTGGTGGCAGCTGTATCATCGCCAAATCCAAGTGTTAAAAGTCCGTTAAAAGAACTGTTTTCACAATTGGTCACCTGCGTTGGCAATGTGCCAGCAGCGTACACCGTGCCTGCCTCCCGGACAGTAACGGACAGCACCATGACTGCTGCGATTAAGAGTGCGCCAAGACGACGCCATAACTTTTTCATAATGTGTGGTTCTCCTTCCTTTGTGTTATGGGTGTTAAGGTTTGTCAAAAGAATAGGCATAGTTAGTTTTAACTAATTATGCCTGTAGAAGAATTTACCATTTAGACCAGCAATTGTCAATTAGAGTAAATGAGAAAGATAATCATTTACTAAAAGGTAAAAATTTTTCAATTATGAGACGGGAGAATGTAGTGATTTGATACTATTTTGTGGAAAAAGCAGGTGATTTTGTGGATATGGTACTAGTCGATATAGGGAAGAGTTGATACAATAATCATTAAGAAATCAGAAGAGTACGGAACCTGAAAAGGAGAGAATATGTTTGACTTAAATGAATTTTTACTGGAATTAGATCATATGTATGCGACGAATCCGAAAGGGGTAGAGGCGTATTTGAAGTCCGGTCTGGAGGAAGCAGGGAAATGTCTGGATGGTCCGGCGATGCTGACGATATTAAATGAACTGATGGGCTATTATCGTGTGATGAGCAAACCGGAGGAGTGTGAGTGGTGCATTGAGAAAGCTGTGAGAATCGCAGAGAAACTTGGCATCCAAGGAACAACGGACTATGCTACGATGCTGCTGAATATTGGTACGGCGCAGCGCGTGATGGGGCAGATGGATAAGGCAGAATCTAATTATGAAGAAGCCTATGCGATATTTAAGGAAAAGTTACATGAACCGGATTATCGGATGGCGACATTATATAACAATAGAAGTATTTTGTATGCAAATACCGGCCGTCTTAAGGAAGCAAAAGCGGATCTGCAGATGGCGATGGAACTGATACAGAAACTGGAGCAGTCGGATGTGGAGATTGCGATTACACATGCAAATATCGGTAATCTCTGTTTTGCATTACAGGAACTTGACGAAGGACTTCAGCATATGCAGCAGGCAGCAGAAATCTTTGAATGTCAGGAAGGAAAGAAGGATCCGCATTATGCATCGGCATTGTCGGGGCTTGGTGAAGGGTATTTTCGAAAAGGAGAGCTGGACAAGTCAATTGAAACATACGAAAAGGCGCTGCAGGAGATTCTGACAAATTACGGAGAGAATGATTATTACCGCGTAACGGTTCGTAATCTGGAATTGGTACGGGATACGAAGAAGCGTGCGGAAGCGGTTCGGAATCAGAAGTTGAAAGGCATGGATATTGCCAGAAGATACTATGAAGAATATGGAAAGCCGATGCTGGAAGAAAAATTTCCAGAGTATGTGGACCGGGTGGCAGCAGGACTTGTGGGCGAAGGATCAGAGTGCCTGGGATATGATGATGTGACGTCAGCAGATCATGATTTTGGCCCGGGATTCTGCCTGTGGCTTACCAGGGAAGATTATGAAGCTGTGGGGCAGGAGATGCAGAGAGCCTATACAGAACTTCCGGGAGAGTATATGGGATTCCCGGCAAGAAATGTGACGGCGCAGGGTGGTGATCGTGTGGGGGTACTCTGTATGGATGAGTTCTTTCGGAGATATACAGGATATGAACAGGCACCGGACAGAGAAACACGAAACGGACTTGCGCGTTGGATGTCGATTCCGATACCTGCACTTAGAACCGTAACAAATGGTGAGATATTTACCGATCCGCTGGGTGAATTTACCAGAAGAAGAGAGACCTTTGCAGCGTATCCGAAAGATGTGCGTCTGCGGAAGCTTGCCATGTCACTTGGTGTGATGGCGCAGGCAGGTCAGTATAATTATGGACGGATGCGCAAACGAGGCGATCAGGCGGCAGCGTGGTTGTGTGTCAGTGAATTTGTAAATGCGGCGATTGAAACTGGGTATCATCTGAATCAGATGTATCAGCCATTTTATAAATGGAAGATGCGGGGCATGGATGCATTTCATGTATTAACAGATCTGAAAGAAAAGCTGACGCAACTGATGCAGATGTCAGGCGCAGATTCGGAGAATGACGGACAAAGCAGCGCGCAGAGTCAGATCGAGGACATCTGTGTGGGAGTAGTAAAAGAGTTAAACCGCCAGGGACTGACGGAGACGAAAGAAGCATTTCTGGAAATCCAGAAACAGGAGATCATAAGGAGGCTGCAGAGTGATGCAAGATAAAAAGGAGATGCAGGATAAAATGGAAGAACGGGAAGCGTTAATAGATGAAGTGATCGAGAGGGAATGGGAACAGTTTCAGTATGTGCAGAATGAAGGCGGTCGTGCGAGCTGTCAGGATGACCATGAGACATTTGTCATCATGCGGAAGAGTCAGTTTATGAACTGGACGCAGGAACTGCTGGAGAGCTATAGACAGGATCTGATTGAAGCAGAGGCAGCACACTGGAACCTGCTGACGGAAAAATATGCCCGCATGATGGAGAGTACCGCACCGGAACGGTATGCGGAATTGGCAGATATGCTTCCGAAGCGGAGCAAAGAGCGTATCCAGATGCAGGAAGAGATGATTGCACGGCAGATACGATGGGAAGAAGATTTTGCGGCGAAATTTCCAGGGGTTGCAAGCACAGGACGTGTGATCCATACATCAGAAGATACGCCGTGGGATACTTCGATAGAGACATATGCCCGAGGTGAGATCAGTACGTATTCTGATCGGACGGTGGGCCTGCTTAAGAAGCTGTATGATCAGATGGCAATAGACCAAGAGAACCTGTCTGAGAAGACGCTGCGCAATATGACAGCTCTTTACGGTTATGAATCCCTGGAGGAAGCAGAAAAACAGCAACGCGCGAGATTGGAGAGATAGATATGGCGAAAGAGATTCTGGATATTGTAGATGATAATGGTCAGCCGACCGGAGAGGTGATCGACCGTGTGACGGCACACAGGGAAGGTATCCTACACAGGACATCTCATGTGTGGCTGGTGCGGATAAAGGATGGAAGGCAGCAGGTGCTTCTGCAGAAGCGGAGTGAGGAGAAAGATTCTTATCCGGGTTGCTATGACATTTCCAGTGCAGGACATATTCCGGCGGGTGTGGACTTTGTGCCGTCAGCATTGCGGGAATTAAAAGAAGAGCTGGGTGTGGAAGTACAGGCAGAAGATCTGGTGTACTGTGGTCAGAGAAAGTTCCATTTCGAAGAGATCTTCCATGGAGAGCGGTTCAAAGATAATCAGATCAGCAATGTATACCTGTTGTGGATGGACAGAGAAGCAGAAGAATTCCAGATACAGAAAGAAGAGCTCAGCGAGGTGCGCTGGTTTGACTTTGAAGAGTGCATAGAAGATGTGAAAAACGGAACAATTCCGAACTGTATTTATACGGAAGAACTGGAAATGGTTGGTAAAGACAATCATAAGGCACAAAAATAGCCGCCCCAGTTTGATATGTACCCCTTTCACTGGATGTCCAGTAAAAGGGGTACATATCAGTTCAACAAGCTAAGCGACTATTTTGCTTAAATAAATTGGACTAACCGTCTATCGGTAGCACTCTTCTTCCGGATATTTCATTCCCCAATCTTCCCTACACTTAGTCATGACCTGCATAACGTCTTTGGTGTAATCCAGATGCAGGGTCTCGGTCACATCTTTTTCACCGCTTACAGCAGCTTCCATATCCAACACTTCATAGAGAAGAGCATCGACGGTAGAACCAGCTTCAATGGTTTCCTTTTTGCCGGATTCGGTGTAGGTGATCACGGCTTTTTCTGCGCGGGGATATTCATATACTTCTATATATCCTTTTTCAAATATAACCAGTCCGCGCTTCGGCTGTTTGGCGTGAAGAGACAGGGTGATGGTTGCCATTTCCTGCTCCTGGTTGCTGAGAAGAATGGTTGCCTGTTCGTCGACACCGGTAGGAGCAAGCTTTACCTGCGACAGGATCTGATCCGGCGCTGATGACATGAACCAACGGACAAATGATAAAGCATATACGCCGATATCCAGCATAGCACCGCCTGCCAGATTACGGTTGAAGAAACGGTTCGCCATATCATATTCTTTATAACTTCCAAAATTCATCTGGATCATTCTTAACGGTCCGAGTTCTCCGGATACGGCAATCTCATGTAATTTTTTATATAATGGCATATGGTAAATGGTCATTGCCTCGGCGAGAATAGCATGACCGGATTCAGCAGTTGCTATAGCCTGAGCAAGTTCGTCAGAATTTAATGTGATGGATTTCTCGCAGAGTACATGCTTCCCGTTTGCCAGAGCCTTGAGCAGCAAGGGAAGATGGGTATTGTGTGGTGTGGAAATGTAGATGATGTCTACATTTTCATCGGTAAATACATCTTCCGGGTTATCGTATATTTTGGAAATGTTGTATTTTTCTGCAAATGCAACACCTTTGGCGTAGGTGCGGTTAGAAACAGAATAGAGTTTGCGTCCCTGGCTTGCCATAGCCTGTGCAAGCTGATTGGCGATGACTCCTGTGCCGTAGGTTGCCCAGTTGTATGTTTTCATAGAGAATCCCTCCAGTTCTTTTCATAAATTTCTTGTGTATTTAAAATTCTTATGTACGTATTGCGTATTTTCATACTAAAATGAATCCCATGAAAAAAGAATATATAAAATTTTTATATATGCATTGACATGCGGATTGGAGAGAGGTATATTATATATAAAATTTATATATATAAATATTTTACACATATACAAGGAGGTGGTTCGATGTATTTTCCGGTATCTGCATTACTGATTGAATACATGATCCTGACAGTGGTAGAAAGCAAGGATTCCTATGGTTATGAAATCAGTCAGACAGTCAAGAAAGCTGCTGATATTAAAGAATCTACATTATATCCGATATTGAAGAAACTGCAGAAAGCAGGATATCTGACTACCTATTCACAGGAGTATCAGGGACGAAAGAGAAAATATTACTCGATTACAGAGGAAGGAAGGGCACAGATTACATATCTGAGCAATGAGTGGCAGGTCTACAAGGATACGGTAGACGGTATTATCGAAGGGAGGATAAGAGGTTGAGCAGAGAAGAATATTTGAATCAATTGCATAAACATTTGCGGAAGCTTCCAAGACAGGATTATGAAGATGCGATGGAATATTTTACCGAGTATTTTCAGGAGACAGATGAGGAAGAGGCAGCAGAACTGATGAAGGAACTTGGTACACCGAAGGAGGCAGCCAGAGAATTGATGGCAAATCTGCTGGATAAGAAGATTGAGGATCATCAGAGCTATGAGGCAGACGGACAGACCAGAGCGGAGCAGAAGGGCTCCGGCAAGCATGTGGTATGGATCGCACTACTGGTGTTGTTTGCAGCGCCGGTGGGAGTACCGCTTCTCGTGGCACTTGCGGCAGTCGTGCTGGCCTTGGTTGTGTGTGCACTGGCTGTTTTGCTATGTGTAGTTTTGTTTGCGGCAGCTATGGTCATTCTTGGCGGTAAGATTATTGCCCGTGGTATACTGGCTGTTCCATTCTCTATGGGCGGCTTCGCAATGATTACAGGAAGCGGGATGTTTGCTATAGGAGCTGGCATTTTAGGTGTATTGTTGTGCGTATATCTGTGTAAATGGAGTAGCGTACTGATCGCAAAGCTGGTGCGTCGGATTACAGACAGAAAGAGAGGTTAGAGCGATGAAAAGTTGGGTAAAGGCATGGCTTGTGGCAGGAGTCGGATGTTGTGTATGTGGTGCGATTTTGACAGGAATCGGTGTCGCAAGTGGCGGTGGTAAATATGTGAAAGCGGCCGATCTGAACAAGATGGATGGAGCTGCAAAAAAAGGAGACAATGAGGTTCTTCTTGAGAAGACAAAACTGGATGATTTCGATTCGGTAGACATTTCCATGACGGATATGAATCTGCAGGTGGTTCCTTCCGATGACCGGTCCTGTTATATTTCTTATCAGGCATCTGACCAGACGAAAGATCCGATGAGTTATCAGGTGAAGGACGGCAAATTAACGATTCAGGAAAATGATAATACAGGTAAGTTTTATTACCATGTGGATATCGGATTCTTGTCAGGACTTTTGGGAGGTGGACCGGTCACAACGGATGAAAATGTGGTGACGCTTTACATTCCGGAAGAACAGGAATGGAAGATGGCTGATATTAAGACGGACATGAGTAACATCATGTTAAATGGATGCAAGATCGAGAATGGTACAGTGCAGAGCAATTCCGGAGATATTTACTTCAAAAACTGTGATTTTGATAATCTGAAGATAGATTCTGATATGGGATATATCCACTTTATTGGAACAGAAGATGTAATGGGGGCATGGAATATTCAGATAGATACAGATATGGGAAATATCGATGTGGATGATGCACTCGGCGGTAAAGTGAAGGAAGACGAGGATGATTGTGATCTGTCTTATACACAGAAAGGAAAGGGTGGCAAGCTGGTGATCCAGACCGACAGCGGAGATGTCAGCCTGGATTGCAGATAACAAACGCTGATCATATCGTTACGTTACCTGATAAATGATTTGAGTTTATCTATATCATTGGTCAGGATCAGATCTTCATCAAATCCAATCTCTTCCAGCAGTTCAAGTGCCAGGGTGAAATTACCGACACCGCTTGGATCGTGTGCATCCGAGCTGACGGTGATCGGCACCCGGTACTGCTGGCAGAGATCTAACATCGTTCTATAATTATCGTAACAATTCACACGTTTTTCCTTCTTGATTAAGGAACTGTTATTCACTTCCAATGCAACATGATAATCACGGGCAGCCTGAACCAGTCTGTCATAATCTAACGGTGTTCGGTCATCGTCCGGATGAGAGACAAAGCGCACCTTGTCGTGCTTCATGCATTCGATCAGATTGGTCGTATTCTGGTCGCGTCCTGCATTTTCATAGCACTGCATATGGATGCCTGCTAATAATTTTTTCACGATGATTCCTCCTGATAATGATATAAGTATATCTGCTTTTATTATAGTGAACTGTCGATGGGAGCGCAATTATAATGTAAAATGGAAAACGTTTTCAAATTCGGTTGACAGGAACAGAAAATGTGGTAAAATGAAAACGATTTCCAGATTAGAAAGGGGCGGTTCATTTGTCAAAAGCACAATATAAAACAAAACAAATGACCGAGATACTTACCTATTTGAAATCTGTTCAGGGACAGCATGTAACAGTGAATGATATCCGGAGGCATTTTCAAGAGCAGGGGATAGCAGTTGGAACCACAACGGTATATCGTCAGTTGGATAAGATGGTGAAAGAAGGAATTGTTGCCAAATATGTAGTGGATGAGAAAAGCAGTGCCTGCTTTGAATATATTGGCGGACAGGACGAAGGTCATCATTGTTATCACTGTAAATGTGAGAAATGTGGAAAGCTGATTCATTTGCATTGTCATGAGGTTGAGGAATTGAGTCAGCATATGATGGAACATCACAGCTTTGAACTGAATGCAATGCGTACCGTTTTTTATGGTGTCTGCAGTGAATGCAGGCAGAAGGAAGCTGGCTGCGCAGAATAATCCCTGGGAAAGGAGAAGCACAATGAATGCAAATAGAAAAAAGAATATAGCAGTGATAGCATGTGTGTTATTTGTGTTTGTGACATTGGCTTCTCTGTTTTATATCGCAAAAGAAGAAAATCATCAGTGTACAGGTGAAGACTGCCCAATCTGTGCCTGCATCCGTCAGGCTAAGCAGATTGTAAAAAATGTAGGAACCGCTGTAAATTATTCGGTCACAGCAGGTCTTATTTTTGTACAGAGATCAGGGATACTGGCAACAGGATGTCTGTGCGTTTTGTGCATTACGCTGGTGAGTCAAAAGGTAAGACTAGACAGTTAAATAAAATCTTCATTGGAGCAGAATGGGTATAAGAGATGAAAGAATACCCTTTTATTTGTGTACTTATTTTTGGCACAATCTATAACAGAATTTACAATGGAGGTTTTATCATATCATGAAAAAATATATTTCTATCATTCTAGCCGTAGTATTATCGATCTGCGGTCTTTCAGCCTGCGGTCAGGCAGATTCCAATCAGACAACAGAAAAAGACGAAAAACAGATTAAGGTAGTAACAACCATCTTCCCGGAATATGACTGGGTACGTGAAATAGCAGGTGACGCAAGCGATCATGTAGATCTGACGATGTTACTGGATAACGGAGTGGATCTTCACAGCTACCAGCCGACATCGGAAGACATCATGAAGATATCGGACTGTGATCTGTTCATTTACGTGGGCGGAGAATCCGATGCATGGGTAGAAGACGCACTGAAAGAGGCAGTAAACAAAGACATGAAAGTCATTAATCTACTGGATGTTCTGGGCAATTCTGTAAAGGAAGAAGAGGTTGTAGAAGGCATGGAAGCTGAGGAAGAAGAGTCGGAGGAGGAATCTGAAGAGGAGAAAGAACCGGAGTATGATGAGCATGTGTGGCTTTCATTGAAAAATGCAAAGGTCTTTTGTAAGGCAATTGCAGATGATCTGAGCGAAATTGATAAAGATCACGCGGAGACTTATCAGAAGAATGAAGAGAATTATGCGGCAAAATTAGATGAACTGGATCAGAACTACCAGAAAACAGTGGATGAGGCATCGCAGAAGACGTTATTATTTGGAGACAGATTCCCGTTCCGCTATATGGTAGATGATTATGGTCTGGATTATTATGCAGCATTTGTGGGATGCTCGGCAGAGATGGAAGCAAGTTTTGAAACGATCACATTTTTGGCTGGAAAACTAGGTGAACTGGGACTTAAGAATGTGATGACGATTGAAAAATCTGACCAGAAGATTACCAAAGCCATTATTGAAAATACGAAAGATAAGAATCAGAAGATCCTGACGTTAGATTCCATGCAGTCCGCGACATCGGATGATGTGAAAGCAGGAATGACCTATCTGTCTGTTATGGAAGATAACCTGGAAGTATTAAAAGAAGCATTGCAGTAGGAGGGAAGAAGATGCAGCTTGAATGTAGAGACCTAACGGTAGGATATGATGGTAAGGCAATTTTGAAAAATATTAATTTTTCAGTTGAAGAGGGAGAGTATTTAAGTATAGTAGGTGAAAATGGATCAGGGAAATCGACATTGATGCGTACCCTGCTCCGGCTTCAACAGCCATTAAGTGGAGAAGTAATATTGGGAAATGGTCTGAACAGAGAAGAGATAGGGTATCTGCCGCAACAGACTGTCATCCAGAAAGACTTCCCGGCATCCGTGAGAGAAATTGTTCTCTCCGGATGTCAGAACCGCTGTGGGCTGAGACCATTTTATAACCGTGAGGAAAAAGAGTATGCGTATCAGATGATGGAGAAAATGCAGATCATACATCTGGAAAAACGATGTTACCGCGAATTATCAGGGGGACAGCAACAGAGAGTACTGTTTGCTAGGGCACTCTGCGCTACCAGAAAAATACTTCTGTTGGATGAACCGACAGCAGGTCTGGATCCTAAGGTGACAAAAGAAATGTATCAGTTAATCTATGAACTGAATCAGAGAGATAAACTAACGATTGTGATGATCTCACATGATCTGAGAGCAGCACTCACTTACTCGAGTCATATTCTTCATACCGGCAAACATGTATTCTTCGGAACAAAAGAAGAATATATCAGACACGCAAGGCACAAAGAATATATAAAAGCAGCAGGAGGTATAAAGTGATGGATAAATTAATTCTGTATTTTCAGTATCCATTTGTGCGGTATGCAATGATTGTTGGCGTGCTGATTGCGATGTGTTCTTCGCTGCTTGGTGTCACACTGGTTCTGAAACGTTTTTCATTTATTGGAGACGGACTTTCCCATGTGGCATTTGGAGCGATGGCGGTGGCGGCAGTATTAAATTTTACAAATAATATGTTGTTTATTCTTCCGGTTACGATTGTGTGCGCGATTCTGTTGTTAAGAACCGGGCAGAATACAAAAATCAAAGGAGATGCGGCAGTTGCCATGATATCGGTAAGTGCGCTGGCAATTGGATACATGCTGATGAATATATTTTCAACAGGACCGAACGTGTCCGGTGATGTGTGCAGTACCCTGTTTGGTTCGACATCCATATTAACCCTTACTTCGGCACAGGTAAAAGTATGTGTAATATTGTCTGTGTTAGTTGTAATATTATTTGTGTTTTTTTATCATAAGATATTCTGTGTAACCTTCGATGAATCATTTGCGAAGGCAACGGGAATGAAAACAGATTGCTATAATCTGTTGATTGCAGTGATTACGGCAGTGATTATTGTACTGGCAATGAACTTGGTGGGATCACTACTGATCTCAGCATTGATTATTTTCCCGGCATTGTCAGCGATGCGGATATTTAAGTCATTTTTATCTGTAACAATCTGTTCCGTGGTATTGTCTGTTGTATGTGCAGTTCTGGGATTGTTATTGTCTATTCTGGCAGGAACACCGGTAGGGTCTACGATTGTAGTGACAGATATGGTGGCATTTGGTGTATTTAGCGTAATAGGTAAATTGACAGGGAGGTAATGTCCGTGAAAAGAACAGGAATAGGGATCTGGCTGCTGGTAGCAGTGGTGTTGATATCAGGCTGTGGAAAGCAGACGGACAATGGAAAAGGGATTAATAATGGAAAAACGGTAGATAAAGTTATAGAAAGTCAGGTAAAAAAAGAAGAACAAAAGAAAACTGAAGAATCGACCAAAGAAGATACTCAGAAAAATGATCAACAGAATACAGATACGCAGACGCCAGAGAGCGTACAGGGATCAGTCAATGCGCCTGAGGCGTCTGTAGATGTGGATCTTTCGGTAATGGACAGTGACATGATCTATGCAACGGTTTATCAGATGATGTCTGATCCGGAACAGTATGTGGGTAAGACATTCCGGATTGAGGGGAAGTTTTACGTAACATATGATGAAATGACAAAAAATCAGTATTATTATTGTGTGATTAAGGATGCAACAGAGTGCTGTGCACAGGGACTGGAATTCGTATGGGGAGATGGCTCACACATTTATCCGGATGAATATCCGACCGATGGAACGGAAGTAGTCGTGGATGGCACTTTTGAACTATATATGGAAAAGGACAGCAGATATTGCAGATTGGCAAATGCGGATTTCTATTTCTAATTTGCAGACATAATCTACTCCAACTGTGTTATACTGTAGATAATGACGACAGCAGGTAGGTAAGTGATTGAACATCCACAGGTCAAGATACGGAAACAGGTGGAAGCAGAACTGGATAAATTTATCTGATAAGAGATATTATCGGAAAATAATATAATAGCAGGAGGAATGCAATATGAAGATTATGAAACAGGATGTAAAGATTCAGAAGCTCGTCATTGAGGTGATGAAGCATGTGCGGCAGCAGACCTACACACCGGAGCAGTTGTGTGAGCGTCAGCGTATATTGGATGCACAGTATTTCTATTATTGGTCTATGGACATGAAGAAAGAAGAGTACGTCTGCGACCTTTTTACGGAAGATTTTACATACCGGTGCTTTACCGAGAGTCCGACAGAGCCGAAGGATCAGGCAATGCGTTCGAAGTATGTGAACCGTAATATGATGACGATGCATATGAGCCACAATCCGCTGATTTGGCTGATCGACGAGACACATGCGAGAGGTATTTTCCTGTATGAGGATAACAACTCCTACAAAGATCACACGGTAGAAGGCTTCTCCATGTACTGTAATGATTTCCGCAAATGCGAGGACGGTGTATGGCGCATCAGCAAGATGCGGATCGGCTATCGCAAGATGAACGGCGCACTGGATGATTACGATGTGCCGAAGGACTGGGAACCGAAGAAATGGGAAGAATGGAACTGCCATATGGAAGTGTAAGATAAAGTACTTGAATTCTCCTGAGTTGGTGCTAAAATGGTATCAATTTAGGAGGATTTTTTATGGGGAGATCAGATAAAGCAAAATGGTTGATAGTAGTTCCGGCAATGCTTGGCATTGTTTTTGTGACCTATGTGGAACATACAACGGATATCTGGGGATTTGGTGCATTTATCTGCCAGCTGATTGCAATTTTGGAATTGGCTTATGGTCTACGAATCGCGATGCTGGCACAGAACAGAAAGAAGTCCTATCAGTTAGCACCGGAGGAACGGCATGAGTATGCGAAGTATTTATATGAAAAGCAGTATCGGCGTTATCCTGTTGTGGCGAATCAGATGCTTTTTGTTATGGCGAGAATGAGTGTGCTTCTTGGTAAGTACGAGCGCGCAGGAGAAGAACTCGTAGATATTCGTACGGATAAATGCAATCCGGTGCAGTTGAAACTCTATTATTATCTGAGGATTATAACAGCACAGGCGACAGAAAATGTGGATAGTGTACAGGAGAATCTGACTCGTTTTGCCGGCATCCTGGATGTAAAAGGTGTATATCCGTCAGAAGCAGAGATTGCTATGTGGATAGAGCAAAGAGACACAATACAGATAGCAGAAGCGCTTAAGAAGGCGGTGCCAGATAAAAAAGAGCATCCGATGCGGATTGGTATTATTACTGTGATTCTTGCGTATAGTACATTTTTCTATGGTCTGTGGTATGGCATTAACCGTGATATGGGATATGAAGTGAGATATCATTTCGCGGAAATATCAATCGTTGTTGTTGGAATCGGTCTGGCAGTTCTTATAATCTGGGGAATTGTGAGTTTATACATACACAATTGCCAGGAATTAGCTGTGCAGTCGGGTAAAAGCAGGGTGGCATTGATAATCGTCTATGGCGCTGCAGCAATATTTGCACTTTTGATCCTTGGAATGAGTAGTCTGAGTGTAGTGCTAGGAATGGATGGGATAGAGACAGTAACAGATCATGATAGCAAATATACGTATATAACCGTGCAGGAGGATTACGGCGGCGAGCGGAGATACCGAGCCAATAATCCATTTGTTATGCAGAGTATGGACAGCTTATGGTTGTCTTCGGATACAACGGATGCTGATGAGAATAATGAAGAATCGCCGGATACGAATACAGGGAATTCATCAGAGACAGAAGATAGTCACAGCGAGGATACGGTAGAAGATTCCGAGATGGAAGGACAGCATGATGGTCTGACGATTCAGAATGCAATGCTGGCAGTCTATAATTATCTGCAGGAGCAGAATACTCTTCAAAATATGGCATTCAGTTACACAGCAAATGCGAAAGGAGAAGTTTATGCTATTGTCAGTGAAATGCAGGAAACAAAAGATGGCAATACGGTAAATGTGAGATACTGTCTGTATGATAATGGTTCCAAGACAGATGCAGATGGTAATTCCTGCGAAGAATTGGTGCTGGAAAAAGTATATCCGGACGGTAATTATGAGACTGAATTGATGGATTTTTATCTGGTAAACGCGGATACGATGCAGGTGACAGACGAACAGAAGAATACGTGGTAGAAGGTACTAAAAAAGGATATTTCCGTGGCGGAAGTATCCTTTTGCTAACTAGTAATGTTTCGTTTTATTCGGCAAAAAAGTATTCGCATTGATTAAAATAGAATTCCTGTTCTTTCTGGAAAAGAGTGGTCAATGCAGTTACAGTACCGTTCTGACGATACGCTTTTAATGCTTCCAGATATTCCGGACGATTGGCGTCTTCGATAATAAACGGAGATATATCGTGACGCAGACATTCACGGAAGAGAATGATACGTCCGGTGCGTCCGTTTCCATCTTGAAACGGATGAATGATTTCATAGCGCGCATGAAATTCTGCCAGTGTTTTTAAAGAGACATCTTGCGTGTGATACCAGTTTAGTAATTCAGTCATTGCTTCTGGAACCTGAGACGGCAGAGAAGTCTGAAGAATACCGATCATGTTGGGACGCTTTTTGTAATCACCAATGGCATAGCCGTTGGCACGATCCTCGAATACGCCACTTTTTAATTCGAAATGAAAGCTTTTAATTATTTGTTGGTCAAGCGCGGCATCCAAGGTATCTAACATTTTGTTGAACATTAAAAAATGTCCATTCATTTCTTCGACATCTTTGGCTCGGTAATAATCATCGGTTTTAGGTAAGATACCGGTATCAAAAAGCGAGGCGGTCTGTTCTTCGGTGAGCGTGCTGCCTTCGATTTTATTGGAATTGTATGCTAACAGACGCTGCGAGAAGCCGTAAACACCGGAACGGTCACGCTTAGTATGTTCGATTTTGAAACGTTCTAATAAATTGCGGATAAAATCTGCTGTGTTCATAGAGGTTCCTTTCTTCTTGGTAGATGTATAATTTTGTTAGCATATAATAAAAAGACATTTATCACTGTGATAAATGTCTTTTGTGACAGGGGATGAGAGAATCGAACTCCCGCTAAGAGTTTTGGAGACTCCTGTCATACCATTTGACCAATCCCCTATATTGTTGTCATCGGTTACAACCGACTAAATATTTATACCACAGAATCTATACAGTTGTCAAGAAAATAATGGCTATTATTTGTCAAAGTTATATTTATAATGTTATTTTATGATGCCAGGGTCAAAAGGTCTAAATCCACATGAGCTCGCTCATAAGTGGATGAAAGACCTTGGGACCCGCCCCAATATGAGCCTAAAAGTGGGATGCTAATCCCACGATATGCGAATAATTGGGAGGATTGTGGGAGTGCATAGCACGGAACAATCCGCAGGCATCATAGTTGGGGGCTTTTGACCCCAACATCATTTTATCATATGAATATGTCATTTATAAATACAAAAGTTATAAAAAAGACTATTTATAATAGTATCAGGCTATGTCTGCGGTATAACAAATTCCAACCCTTATGCAATACTCCTGCTCCAACAACCGACATCGCAATATAACTTCCGATGCCCCAGCCGTTCCCCAGTGCTTTTGCAATCTCGCAGAATACTTTCTGTTGCATAGTATAGCGGGGACTGATATAGAACATATTAATGGTACCGAGAGGATACAGCGTAAGATTCAGTACTGTTGCGATCAGACAGCAGCCGAGATATAGGCATACGCTGAACTGTAAGCCTTTTTTGGTATGGTCGGTGCGGTGATCCAACCCGCTGATAAAGCCAAGGGTGATCAGCAGGATATGCCATGCATAGGAATGGATTGTCAGCGGGAGATATCCATAGTGCATGCCGCTGGTGTCAAAGAAGGCGAAGATACCTCCTAACAGTCCGAAATCCATGAGAAAGCTTTGGAGCCTGGAACTTATATGGCAGCAGGTGGTTTGACGTGCAGATGAGTCTGTATGACAGTTTACAAGGAAGAGTACGCCGAGTGTCAGACATACATACATGGGAATACTACATAGCTGAAATGGCAGATACCACCAGATATAGTGTCCGTCGTTGATTGCATAGGTCAGCGTCCACTGCTTCCAGAGCTCACTTGCAAGCATCACAAACCCTGCCAGACCATAGATTGGTGAGACAGGGCTTGTGCTACATTTGAAATTAGATTCGGCTTTATGCATAACGCTCCAGATCCTCTGCGAAAGCGTCATATTGTGCCTGAAGCCTGCTGAGAGCAGATTCTGACAGAGAGTCAAGAAGAGCTTCCATATCAGAGCGTATCTGAGTCGGATTATATGGAATTTCCAGTGCAAAATCGCTGTAGGCACGCATTTTCTGAAAATACATGGCTGTTTCGTTCTTTTCGTTTGAGCTGCGGCACATATTATACATCATCACACAATCGCATGCATCAACCTCTGTGCATTCCTTGCAGATCCATTTGCCAAGAAAATAATACTTCCCATTAATCTCATAGATAAATCCCGGCTGAGAAAGTAATTGTTCAATCATTTTTGAAAACCCTCCTGAATATTCATAAAAAATAGTATGTCCTATAATTATATTAAGAATACCACATTTTGAGCATTTCGGGGGATGGAAATTCAGTTTTCCCAGTAAATACGCGGTTTGCGGAGACTTGCAGGAAATCATGCAAAAATTAATTTTAAAAACTCCAAATAAGGACTTTCTTTTCTATACATTTTGTGGTAAGATTCTTTAAGACAACACAAGATATTGTGTTTATTGACGTAAAACAGTATTTCGTTACATAAGATATAACATAAAGGATTCAAAGGGGAGGAGCAGTGTATCATGGATATTCAGGTTAAGACAAAGGTCATCAAACGTAATGGAGAAGAGGTGAATTTTGATCTTACCAAGATCGAGAATGCGATTAATAAAGCGAATGCTGAGGTTGACAATATTTACAAGATGAACGAGTATCAGATTCGTGCCATTGCAGACGATATTGCACAGCAGGTTGGTGAGATGCGTCACGCAGTACATGTGGAGGATATCCAGGATATGGTGGAGACCAGCATTATGGGAATGCGTGGATACGAAGTAGCACAGAAGTATGTGCGTTACCGTTATAAGAGAGAACTTGCTCGTAAGTCGAATACAACAGATAATGGAATTCTTGCGTTGATCGAGCATGTGAATGAGGAAGTGAACCAGGAGAATTCTAATAAAAACCCGGTGATCAACTCTACACAGCGTGATTATATGGCAGGGGAGGTCAGCAAGGATCTGACCAAGCGAGTTTTGCTTCCGGAAGATATCGTACAGGCGCATGAGCAGGGCGTGATCCATTTCCATGATTCGGATTATTTTGCACAGAAGGAACACAACTGTGATCTGATCAATCTGGAGGACATGCTTCAGAATGGTACCGTTATCAGTGAGACATTGATTGAGAAGCCGCACAGCTTCTTTACTGCATGTAATGTTACGACACAGATTGTGGCTCAGGTAGCAAGTAATCAGTATGGCGGACAGTCATTTACACTGGCACACCTGGCACCGTTTGTGGATATCAGTCGTCAGAAATTGAAAAATATCGTGATCCGCGAGCGCAAGGAATGTGGTGAGAGCCTGGATGAGAAGATTATCGAGAAGCTTACTGAGAGCCGACTGAAGGATGAGATTAAGAGTGGTATCCAGACCATTCAGTATCAGTTGATTACATTGATGACTTGTAACGGTCAGGCACCGTTTGTAACTATGTTCATGTATCTGGATGAAGTACCGGAAGGCAAGACCAGGGATGACCTTGCGATGATCATTGAAGAAGTAATGAAACAGAGAATGCAGGGCGTCAAGAATGAAAAAGGTGTATGGATCACACCTGCATTCCCGAAGCTGATCTATGTACTGGACGAAGATAATATTACAGAAGATTCCAAGTACTGGTATCTGACAGAACTGGCTGCAAGATGTACAGCTAAGCGTATGGTACCGGATTATATTTCTGCCAAGGTTATGAAGGAGCTGAAACAGGGCAATGTATATCCTTGTATGGGATGCCGTTCATTCCTGACAGTAGAGGATGCCCAGCGCAATCCTGATGGAAGTCACAAGTTCTATGGCCGTTTTAATCAGGGCGTGGTTACAATCAATCTGGTGGATGTGGCCTGTTCTGCAGAGGGAAATATGGATCGTTTCTGGGCAATCCTGGAAGAGAGACTGGAACTGTGTCATCGTGCACTTCGTTATCGTCATGAGAGACTGCTTGGCACAATTTCTGATGTGGCTCCGATTTTATGGCAGTATGGAGCACTGTCCAGACTGAAGAAGGGCGAGACTATCGATAAGCTGTTATACAATGGATATTCTACCATTTCACTGGGATATGCCGGATTGTATGAGATGTGCGTCCGCATGACGGGTAAGTCACACACAGACCCGGATGGAAGAGCATTTGCGGTCAGTGTTATGCAGAAGCTGAATGATAAATGTAAAGAATGGAAAGAAGCAGAGCATATCAGCTATTCAGTATATGGTACTCCGATGGAGTCTACCACATACAAATTCGCCAAATGCTTACAGAAGAGATTCGGTATCATCAAGGGTGTAACTGATAAAAACTATATTACGAACAGTTATCACGTTCATGTAACTGAGGAAATCAATGCATTTGACAAACTGAAATTTGAAGCAGATTTTCAGAAGCTGTCTCCGGGAGGTGCGATCAGCTACATTGAAGTACCGGATATGCAGCAGAATATCCCGGCAGTACTTTCTGTTATGAAGTTTATTTATGAGAACATCATGTATGCAGAACTGAATACCAAGAGTGATTACTGTGAGTGCTGCGGGTATGACGGAGAGATCCAGATTAAGGAAGACGAGTCTGGCAAGCTGGTCTGGGAATGTCCGAACTGTGGTAATACAGATCAGAACAAGATGGCAGTAGCCAGAAGAACCTGTGGTTATATCGGAACCCAGTTCTGGAATCAGGGAAGAACCCAGGAGATCAAAGACCGAGTATTACATTTATAATTTTATAGACGTTTACAGGATGAGAGTAAAAGAGACGAATGACCGTTAGGGTGGTTCGTCTCTTTTCTTTTAGATGAAACTTTTGGTATAGTCTGAAACTAATCAAACATTTCCTTACGAAGAAGAATTCAGTTCATGTGCTGAATGATGTGAACTTTCAGATTGATGAAGGAGAGATTTTCGGTATCGTAGGATTTTCAGGAGCCGGTAACGTCATAACTGATCAATGACCATGGAATATACACCATTAAAGACAAAAGAGCTGATTCAGAAGAGATGCCGTCTTGCGGTAGACTTTGGCGAATAGCGGGTAGGATTGTGAGAGTGCGTAGCACGTAACAATCCGTGGGCATTATAAAGGATGTCAATATCATGACGTGATAGACCTTGCACAATCTTCCCGACATCGATATAATGAATAGACACAGAGGCAGATGGAGGATGACAGGCATGTACTATGGAAATATTAAAACATATGATATTGCAGATGGACCGGGCGTCCGGGTGAGCCTGTTTGTATCAGGATGCAGACACCATTGCAAGGGGTGTTTCAATGCGGAGACATGGAATTTTGATTACGGACAGCCATACACACAAGAGACAGAAGATGCACTGATTAAGAGCCTGGCGCCGGATTATATTCAGGGACTAAGTGTCCTTGGCGGGGAACCCTTTGAACCGGAGAATCAGCCGGAAGTGGCGAGACTGATAAAGCGGGTAAAAGAGACTTATCCCAATAAGGATATCTGGTGTTATTCCGGATATCTGTACGATGTGGATATGCAGCCAGGCGGCAAAGTCCATACAGATGTGACGGATGAGATTTTGTCGTATATTGATGTGCTGGTTGACGGAGAGTTTGTAGAGGAATTAAAGGATATTACACTTTTATTCCGTGGCAGCAGAAACCAGCGGCTGATCTGCCTGAAAGAGGGCAAGGATGTCGGACGCTACGATGAGCTTGTAAAGAGATAAAAAGGAAATGTAAAATAACACTGGCAGATAAGTCTGGATGACTTGTCTGCCAGTTTGTGCAATAAGCCGCCATGCAGAAATCGTGCTTGCACGGATTTCTATAGGGCGGCCAATGTTCATCGAGCCGTCAGGCGGAACGTTATTCTGCCTGCAGGATGAAAAGTCTGGAGTCGAAGTCGCAGCTTGGCTTCCGTCCCATGAGTTCACCACACATAGAGTCAGAAGTTGAAAGTCCTGCATGCATCAGTTCGTCACCGTAGAATGACTGCGTACTGTCTTTCAAATGGTAACACAGATCGGGATTCAATCCCAAAAGACGGATCCTGCTGAATGGAGCATTGGTCTGATTAAGTATCTTATACCAGCCAACAATTGCCGTCTTCTGATCATCACTTACAACCATCCAGCTTGTGATATTACCGTCAAATGGACTTGCAATCCGGTAAAAAGTACCGAACTGGAACAAGTGTCTCCATTTTTTCATAAATGTAGTCTGCCTGCGGACTTCAGCCTGTTCTTCATCAGTCAGGGTGTTCAGATCCAGTTCATAGCCGAATGTTCCAAAATATGCCACATTTGCACGGGTGGACAATGGAGTGATCCGGAAAAGCTGATGGTTAGGAACGGCTGACACGTGGCTTCCGATGGAACTGATCGGATAGCAGTAGGAAGTTCCGTATTGGATCTTCAGCCGGTCAACGGCATCGGTATTGTCGCTGGTCCATCCCTGTGGCGCATAGTAGAGCATACCCGGGTCAAAGCGGGAACCGCCGCTTGCGCAGGATTCAAACAGTACTTCCGGGAATTCTGATGTCAGCTTCTCATACAGTGCATATACACCGAGAATATACCGATGGAAGACTTCACCCTGACGGTCTGCCGGTAGAAGTGCAGAATAGCATTCGGTAATGTAACGGTTCATATCCCATTTGATATAAGAAATATGTGCATTCCGGAGGAGGTCTGACATCTGTTGATAGAGATGTTCCACGACATCATTTCTGGAAAAATCTAATACATACTGGTGTCTGGTAAGGGAAGAATGCCGATGCGGTGTCTTAAGTAGCCAGTCCGGGTGCGAACGGTACAGATCAGAGTCTGCATTTACCATTTCTGGCTCAAACCAGAGACCAAATTTCATGCCGAGCGCCTCTACTTTTGCGGACAATCCTGCGATACCATCCGGTAACAGCTCTTTGTTAGGTGTCCAGTCACCGAGTCCGGCAAAGGAATTTCTCCGTGCCCCGAACCATCCATCATCCAGTACGAATAGTTCTACACCACAGTCTTTGGCACGTCTGGCAATATCCAACAGTTTCTCTTCCGTAAAGTCAAAATAAGTGGCTTCCCAGTTATTGATCAGGATCGGACGCGGTCTGTCGCGCCAGTATCCTCTGGCAAGGCGCTTCTGATACAGCTTATGGAAGGTCTGGCTTAAGTGGTTTAATCCGCAGGAGGTGTAGACCATGACAGCTTCAGGTGTCTGAAAGTCAGCACCAGGGGAAAGTTTCCAGTCAAAAGTATCCGGATGAATACCCATCAGGATTCGTGTAACGCTCTGGTTATCTACTTCTGCCTGTGCAAGAAAATTACCACTGTATACCAGGCTGAATCCAATGGCTTCGCCCTGGAGTTCATCGGTATGCGGTCGTTTTAAGATCACAAATGGATTGTGCTCATGGGAAGAAGCACCACGTGTGCTGCCAATGGAAGTGATGCCCGGAACCAGTTCGCGGGTATGAAGATAACGCTCTCTGCCCCATGCACCGGAGAACTGCATCCACTGATAATTGGAATCAGGAAGATCCAGAGAAAGGCTCATGGCGCGGCCAAGGTGCAGAATTTCCGTCCCCTGATTGACAAAATGTACACTGCGGGCGATAATGCCACCCTGATTGAAAATGGTATAAAGAAGTTCTGCCATCAGTCCGGTCACCGGATCTTTTAATACCAAAAACAAAGTCATTGCTTCGGAATCATCTTCGGTGTAAGTGGCAGGAAGCCCCGGAAGATGCGGTTTGCCGTGTTCAATGCGGTATCCCTTATATTGAAAATCTGACAGATGACTGCCATTTTCCTGGATCACTTCTACTGCCGGCTCACGGAAATCAGAAGTGCCGTATACCGGATATTCCTGTTTTAGATGTTCCAGACACATGGTGTTCAGTTCCTCGGAATAGTATGCAGAATTGGTGCGGTAGCAAGTCTCTAAGAGATGCGAGAAATCTTCCCGGTCTCGGATTGCTGCACCGAAATATAACTGTCCTATCTGACCATTTGGCAGAATCATCATAAGGTAACTGATGTCGTTGTTATATAAGTGAAAAATACCTGTTGATTTGTGAAATGTAATGTTCATAAGCATGTCCTCCATATGTAGGTTTATTATACTTGATTTGATATGCAAATAAAAGAATGTAATACTTTGTATTTTTATACAGATATGGTAAGATAGAACGAATGGCATTAGATTAAAGAAATAACAGGAGGAATGAGACGATATGAAGACAAAGAATGCTGTATTATTATTCACAGCAGCATTTATATGGGGAACTGCGTTTGTGGCGCAGAGCGTAGGCATGGAATATCTCGGACCGTTTGGCTTCAACGGAATCCGTAATTTTGTCGGAAGTCTGGCATTGCTTCCGTGCATTTTCTTATTAAATAAAATCAATCGCAGATCAGAAGCAGTAGAACAGAACGAACCGCAGAGAGACAGAAAAGTATTGTGGATCGGAGGGATTTGCTGTGGGTTGTGCCTGTTTGTGGCAAGTACCCTGCAGCAGATTGGTATGCAGTATACCAGTGTGGGAAAATGTGGATTTATTACCGCTTTTTATATTGTACTTGTGCCGGTATTTGGTATTTTCTTAAAGAAGAAAGTTGGATGGAAAGTCTGGATGGCAGTAGCGCTTGCAGTGGTGGGACTGTATTTTTTATGTATCACAGACGGATTCTCATTAGGAAAAGGTGATATCTATATCTTTTTGTGCGCAGTAGTATATACGATGCATATTTTGGTTATTGATCATTTTGCACCAAAGACGGACAATGTGAAAATGTCCTGTATCCAGTTTATGGTAGTAGGTGTGCTGTCGGTACCATTTATGCTGATACTGGAAACCGTGACTTTTGATGCAGTGATCAAAACGGCGGGACCGATCCTTTATGCCGGTGTTATGTCCAGTGGTGTTGCATATACAGTTCAGATCATTGGACAGAAAGGTATGAATCCGGCAGTGGCGTCATTGATCTTAAGCCTGGAATCCAGCATTTCCGTACTTTCAGGATGGGTGCTCCTCGGGCAGACGCTGACAGCAAGAGAAGGAATTGGCTGTGTGTTGATGTTTGTGGCAATCATACTTGCACAGATTCCGACCAAAAATACAGAAAGAAAATGTATAGACAATTGCGTTGAAATATAAAAAAAGAAAAAAAGTTCTTACAAAACAAACAAAAATCTGCTAATATAGTATATAAAGGCGGAAACTGGAATTTTCTGTCTGAAACTAATGGATATATAGAAAGGATATCAGTTGAAACATAGCAGAAAGGAGAATTAGAATGTTTGAGATAGGAACGTATATTGTATGTGGTCAGCATGGTGTGTGCAGAGTGGAAGACATTGGGAAACTAAAATTGTCAGAGGCTTCAGGCAATAAGGATTATTATACGTTATCTCAGGTGTATTCTCGTGGAGGCGTATTGTATGTTCCGGCTGACAGTGATAAGATTATCATGCGTCCGGTTATTACGAAAGAGGAAGCAGAAGATCTGATCGCCCATATGACAGAGATCGATCCGATTCAGATAGACAATGAAAAGCGTAAGGACGATATATTTAAACAGGCATTTAAGACCTGTGACAACAGAGAATGGGTAAAGATACTCAAGACTCTGTATGCCAGAAAGCAGCTGCGGCTGTCGAAGGGAAAGAAGGTTACAGCAAGTGATGAGCGTTTTCTGCGCACTGCGGAGGACAATCTTTACGGCGAACTGGCAATCTCTCTCGGTATTGACCGCAAAGCGGTGGAAGGCTACATTATAGATAAGATAGAGGTTCAGTAAATGAGATTTGTAATTCAGAGAGTAACACATGCAGATGTAAAAGTAGACGGAGAGACGATTGGTGAGATCGGGAAAGGGTTCATGGTATTGATCGGAGTGGCTGACTCCGATACTAAGGAGATTGCAGATAAGATGATCAAGAAGATGATCGGTCTGCGTATATTTGAAGATGAGGAGGGCAAGACCAACCTGTCGCTGGATGCGGTAGGCGGAAGCCTGCTTCTGATATCACAGTTTACATTGTATGCTAACTGTAAAAAGGGTAACCGTCCAAGCTTCATCGAAGCAGGTAAGCCGGATATGGCTAATGAGATGTATGAATACATCATTGCCAAATGTAAAGAATCTGTAGAGACAGTAGAAAAAGGGAGCTTTGGCGCGGACATGAAAGTCAGCCTGACCAATGACGGACCATTCACGATTGTGTTGGATTCGGATCGGTTATAGATTAGACATAAAGTTTCAAACAAATTCATAAAGAATATAAGTGTTGCACAGACGGCACATGCAGATATGGTTCATCGGTAGAACGCCGGCTTCCCAAGCCGGAGAGGCGGGTTCGACTCCCGTTATCTGCTTTTTTATATGCAAAAAAATCTGTGATATTTCCGCTATTCGGTCAAAGTGTTATAATATATGATAACGGGTAAAAGGCCTGAATCCACATGAGTCTGCGCATAAGTGGATGCAAGACCCTGAAACACCAGTATATATTCATTTGGGGAGGAATAGATGTGAAAAACAGAATGAAAAAGAGATGTATGGCATCAATTCTGGCACTGGTTATGATGTGTCTGCTTGGCGCATGCGGCACAGATAAAGCTGATACGAAGCTATATCAAAAAGAAAGTAAGGAGACCGATAGTTCATCAACTCAGGATGATACATCAGAAGACAAGTCTGTGGATGACAGCGAAGCAGGGGATATGACGGTACATTTTCTGGATGTAGGACAAGGTCTGTCGATATTGGTACAGTCAGAGGGACAGACGATGATCTACGATGGCGGTGACCGTTCGACGTCAAGCTTTGTGGTTTCATATCTGAAAGAACAGAATGTATCCAAGATTGATTATCTGATCTCTTCGCATTATGATTCGGATCACATGGCGGGATTAATTGGTTGTTTGAATGCATTTGAAGTCGATCATGTGATATCCAGTGATTATGTACATGACAGTAAATTATATACTTCTTTTGTAAATACGGTGGACGAGAAGGGACTGGAAATGGAGCATCCGGAAGTCGGAACTACATTTTCCTTTGGAAGTGGTTCATTCCAGATACTGGCACCGGCAGAAACCGATCCGAATGGAAGTAATAATAATTCGGTAGCAATCAAGCTGACAAATGGAAGCAACAGCTTTATATTTACAGGGGATGCGGAAGCATCCAGTGAGGCAGCAATGTGTAATTCCGGGATTGATCTGGACTGTGATGTGCTGGTTCCGGGACATCATGGATCAGCGACAGCAACGTCCTGGGATTTCCTGCAGAAGACAGTTCCGGAATATGCAGTCATAAGCTGTGGACAGGATAATCAGTATGGGCATCCGGATAAAGATACTATGGATAAACTGGAAAGCATGGATATCCAGGTGTATCGTACAGACAAACAGGGAACTATTACAGTCACAAGTGATGGCACAAATCTGACATGGAGTACAGAGCCGTGTAATGATTACACGCCGGGAGATGCAGAGGATCAGGGAACTCAGGCTGTGGGATCAGAAAGCAAAGCGGAAAGCAGCGAATCGGTACAAAGTCAGGCAGTGCAGAGTCAGACAGCAGATACGCAGGATGTGGGTACTGAAGATCAGGTATGGGTATCTGCTACAGGCAGCAAGTACCACAGCCGGAATAATTGTGGTACCATGAACCCGGATGCGGCAACACAGATGTCCCGTTCGGAGGCAGAAGCAAAGGGATTAACACCTTGTAAGAAGTGTTATTAAATATAAAATATATGGAGGAGCAATTTATGGAAAGAGTAGTTGAGTTTTTGAAAGATGCAGAAGTGTTCTACTTTAAGAATGCAACAGCAACGTTCTAGGCATTTACACATGATCCGGAAGTGGTGGGACTGGGATAAAAAATCTGCCTCAGACTGCCCCAAACCCACTCTTTTGTGTTATACTGAACGCATGAGAATCGATAGATACCGGACATGGTGTTTCATTTAATGTGAGAGGAGTCTGTATTATGAAAGTGATAGTAATTGGACCTAGAGGTAAGATGGGAAAGCTGATCACACAGGTGGCAGCTGAACGTGACGATATGGAGCTGGTGGCTGGTGTTGCACCGGCAGGCAGAGATTATGTGGGACAGGATCTGGGGATGGTCGCATTGATCGGACGTAATCTCGGCGTTCCGGTAGTAGATGATCTGGCGGCTGTAATCGATGGTTGTGATGTGATCATAGATTTTTCTACCAGGGAGAATGCCCTGAAGGTATTGGATCTGGCAGTGAAGCATGGCAAGGCATTGGTATGTGGTACGACAGGCTTCAGCGAAGAGGAATTTGCAAGATTTAAAGAAGCAGCGAAGACAATCCCGATGCTTTATGCAGCGAACACTTCCAAGCTTGTGAATATTATGAATAAGCTGCTGGAGATGGTAACTAAGACACTGGGTGAAGATGCAGATATTGAGATTTTGGAAATGCATGATCAGTGGAAGAAGGATGCTCCGAGCGGAACTTCCAAAGAGATGGGAGAGATTATGGCACATGCTATGGGCAAAGAGCTTTCTGATATCGCAGTATACGGACGCGAAGGTGAGTCGCCGAGAGAGAAGGGAACCATTGGATATCATTCTTTGAGAGCCGGTAATATTCCGAGCAGCCATACCGTATTTTTCGGATGCATGGGTGAACGCCTGGAGATCACACATCACACCTATAACTGGGAATGTTTTGCAAGAGGAGCCTGCGACTGTGCGGCATATCTGGAAGATAAAGGTCCTGGATTCTATAGCGTACAGGATGTGCTGAATCTTTAGACTTGCATTTCATAATCGCAGATATTATTATTACTACATACATAATGCATAGATTTTAATGAAGATAAAGGAGACAGATAGATGAAGAAGAAAGTGGTTGTAGCATTAGGACACAGAGCACTGGGAACAACACTTCCAGAGCAGAAGGAAGCAGTTAAGCGTTCAGCAGGCATGATCGCAGATCTGATCGAAGAAGGATATCAGGTAGCGATCACACATAGTAATGCACCGCAGCTGGGCATGATCCATACAGCATTGAATGAGTTTGGCAAAAGCCATACCGATTACACACAGGCCCCAATGTCCGTATGTTCGGCTATGAGCCAGGGATATATCGGATATGACCTTCAGAATGCAATCCGCACAGAGCTTTTGGACAGAGGCATTTTCCGTACTGTCAGTACGATCCTGACACAGGTAACGGTAGATCCTTATGATGAAGCATTTTATACACCGACCAAGGTGCTTGGAAGATATATGTCGGCAGAGGATGCCGCAGCAGAACGTAAGAAAGGTAACTATGTAGTAGAAGAACCGGGTAAGGGATTCCGAAGAGTTGTATCTGCACCGAATCCGGTTAGTATTGTTGAGATTGAGGCAATCAAGACCCTGGTCAATGCAGATCAGGTAGTTATCGCATGCGGAGGCGGTGGTATTCCGGTACTGGAACAGGATCACCGTCTGAAAGGCGCCAGTGCTGTAATTGAAAAAGACCTGGCAGCAGGTAAGCTTGCAGAAGAACTGGACGCAGATGAACTGATCATTCTGACCAGCGTTGAAAAGGTATGTATCAATCTGGGTAAAGAGAATGAAGAAGAACTCGGAGAGATTACCGTAGAGGAAGCAAAGCAGTACATGGAAGAGGGACATTTTGGTGTCTACAACATGCTTCCGAAGTTCCGTGCATCGGTAGAATTTATCGAGCAGCGGGAAGGCAGAGAAGCCATCATTACATCTTATGATAAATTGATGGAAGGACTGAAAGGAAAGACAGGAACGATTATCCGATAATTAAAGAAGCTGATGCGCCGATCACCTTTTTACTGCATATACTGTAGAGAGGTGATCGTATGCGACTATGTGAATTTCAGAAAAAGGAAGTTATCAATTCCTGTGATTGCAGTAAGATCGGATATGTGACTGATTTGATATTTGATGAATGCAGTGGCTGTATCGAAGCAATCATAGTGCCTAAGGGCGGCAGGTTCTGTTTCCTGTTTGGAGAAGATACAGAGCTTGTGATACCATTTCAGTGCATCAAAAGGATCGGCCCGGATATTATATTGGTAGAAATGCATGAGAAAAAACCGTGTTGAGGTACAGCAGACTGAGAAGAGGAGAGACTTATAATGAAGTGCCCATATTGTAACCACCCTGACACCAGAGTGATTGACTCCAGACCAGCGGAGGATGGCAGTGCGATTCGCAGAAGAAGATCCTGCGATGAATGCGGAAAACGTTTCACAACTTATGAAAAGGTAGAGACGATTCCGCTTATCATTATTAAGAAAGATAACAATCGAGAACAGTATAACAGAAGCAAGATTGAGCGAGGCATTATTCGTGCGTGCTATAAGCGTCCGGTATCTGCTGAGGCGATCCAGAAGACAGTAGAGCGGATTGAGATTAAGATCTTTAATCTGGAAGCAAAAGAGGTCTCCAGTACAGATGTCGGTGAGATCGTTATGGATGAGCTGAAAGAACTGGACGAAGTGGCATATGTACGTTTCGCTTCTGTATACAGAGAGTTTAAGGATGTGAACACCTTTATGGACGAGATCAAGAAGATGATGTTGGATCGTTCAAAGGGGGATAAATAGACGGAGTAATGTATGAGAACATATAAGATGACCATTTCCTATGACGGCACTCGTTATCAGGGATGGCAGCGCCAGGCTATGACGGACAATACGATCCAGCATATCCTGGAATGGACCATCGGACGTATGGTAGGATACCGTGTACAGGTAGACGGTTCCGGACGTACGGACAGTGGCGTGCATGCACGTGGTCAGGTGGCCAGCGTGAAGCTGTCGAAGCTGTATGATGTGGAAGACCTGAAGGATGCATTGAACCGTTCGCTGCCGGAAGATATACGTATCATCCGGGTGGAACTGGTGCGTAATGGATTCCACGCCAGAAAGAGTGCTAAGGGAAAGAAATATGAATATTATATAGACTGCCGGGAAAAACCTGATGTATTTTCCCGGAAGTATTGTTACCATTATCCGGTCAAGCTGGATATTGAGGCAATGCGTGATGCGGCGGATTATCTGGTCGGAACGAAGGATTTTACAAGCTTTACAGATAACCGTGAGACGAGAGATACAATAAGAAGGATTTACAGTATCAAGGTAGTGCGGGCAGGAGATAAAGTGCGCATTACTTATTATGGATCGGGATTCATGTATCATATGGCAAGAATTCTTACCGGTACACTGATCGAAGTGGGGGCAGGTAAGAGAGAAGCGTCGAATCTTCCGCTTGTGCTGGAAGCAAAAGACAGAAGCATGGCGGGATTTCTTGCACCGGCCAGAGGACTTTTCCTCAGAAAAGTATATTACTAAAGACAGATGGAGGATGAGACATGAAATTTGTTTCATGGAATGTAAATGGAATCCGTGCCTGCGTGAAAAAGGGATTTGTGGATGTATTTCAGGAACTGGATGCGGACGTATTCTGTATTCAGGAAAGTAAGCTGCAGGCGGGGCAGCTGGATCTGGATATGCCGGGGTACCATCAGTACTGGAATTACGCTGTAAAGAAAGGGTATTCAGGAACAGCAATATTTACAAAAAAAGAACCGCTTAGTGTATCTTATGGCATTGGGATTGAGGAGCATGACCAGGAAGGCCGAGTGATCACACTGGAATTTGAAGATTATTATTTTATCACTGTGTATACGCCAAATTCACAGAGTGAGCTGGCGAGACTGGATTACCGTATGAAATGGGAAGAGGATTTTCTGGCGTATCTGAAGAAACTGGAAGAGACGAAGCCGGTGGTGTTCTGTGGAGATCTTAATGTCGCTCACAGAGAGATCGACCTCAAGAATCCGAAGACCAACCGTAAGAATGCAGGCTTTACCGATGAAGAACGTGGCAAGTTTGGCGAACTGTTGGATGCGGGATTTATCGATACATTTCGTTATTTCTATCCGGATGCAGAGGGCATCTATTCCTGGTGGTCATATCGGTTCAGTGCCAGAGCAAAGAATGCCGGATGGAGAATTGACTATTTTTGTGTATCCGAGGCATTAAAAGACAGACTGGTAGATGCGAAGATCCTGACAGATGTGATGGGTTCGGATCATTGTCCTGTCGTGCTGGAGATGAAGTGATATGAGAATAGAACGAGAACATACGGCAGCATTGATCGTAGATTTTCAGGAGAGACTGGTTCCTGCGATTGCAGACCATGAGGCATTGATGGAGCGCGTGCGGATTCTGCTTCAGGGCTTAAAAGCATTAGAGATTCCGATGACTGTAACACAGCAGTATACAAAGGGACTGGGGATGTCTGTGCCGGAGGTCTGGGAAGCATCCGGAGAGACAGAATATCTGGATAAGATTTCTTTCAGTGCACTGGAAGTGGCAGAGCCGAAGATTCATGATAAGAAGTATATTCTGGTATGCGGAATGGAAGCACATTGTTGTGTATTGCAGACGGTGATCGATCTGGCGGGGGCAGGGTATGTGCCTGTACTTGTGACAGACTGCATTGGAAGCAGAAGAGAGAGTGACCGCGAGATGGCGATCCGCAGAGCAGAACAGGAAGGTGCTGTTCTTACGAGCAGTGAAGCGATATTATTTGAGTTATTAAAAGAAGCGGGAACGCCGCTCAGCAAAGAGATATTAAAGATTGTAAAGTAGTAGAGAAGAAGCATAAAAGAAAAGTAAGAGGGTATATCTAACGTTTGTTAGATATACCCTCCGTCTATTCCTATGACTTGTCCGGTCATGTATTCCGGACTGTTAATAATCTGCCATGCAAGATCTGCAACTTCATCTGGGTCAGCAAATCGTCCTGCCGGAATGTCTTCAGCAAGTGCAGCGCGTTCTTCGGCGGATAACTGATGATTCATCTCTGTATCAATAACACCGCATGCAAGTGCATTTACCGCAATATGGCTGGGAGCATACTCTTTTGCAAGTGCTTTGGTCAGTCCGTTCATGCCGGATTTGACAGCAGAGTAAGCAGCCTCGCAGGAAGCACCGACAGTTCCCCACATGGATGAGATATTCAGGATCCGTCCGGATTTGGCAGAGACCATATCTTTCAGTGCTTCGCGGGAGCAGTAGAATGCAGACGACAGATTGGAAGCCAGCAGACGATCCCATTCGTTATCAGTCATGTCGATCAGAAGTCCGATATGGCTGATACCGGCATTGTTGACCAGTACATCTAAGCCGGGACATATTTTATGAATTTCCTGAAACATCCGGCGCACCTGATCCGGATCACCTACATCACCGGTAGTTATAGTACAGCTTCCGCCGGGCATACTCAGGATTTTATTTTGTACTTCTTCAAGTTCATTCAGAGAAGTTCGGCAGTTTAAGAAAACATGATATCCTTCTCTGGCGAATTTTAAGGCGATGCTCCGCCCGATTCCGCGGGAAGCACCTGTTACTAGTATATATTTCTGATTCATAGAATTATTGCGCTCCAATCACAATGATGTAAGTATAGTATACCGTATCCAGAATGAAAATAAAAGCAATGAATAGTGAACATACGGAATGAGGGGGTTGACGACAGTAGAAAATTGCCGGATAATAAAAACAGAAATTATCAGAAACTATCAGAAGCGAATACAAGGAGAAGGTACAAAAGCATGATCGATAAGGCAATCGAATTTGCAACCAGGGCACACAGAGGACAATTTCGAAAGGGAACCAGACGACCTTACATCGTACATCCGATTGAAGTAGGAGATATTGTCTGCTCTATGACAACAGATGAAGAAGTCATCAGTGCAGCTTATCTTCACGATACCATAGAAGACTGCGAAGGTGTGACGGAAGAGGTCATTTCCAGAGAGTTTTCAGAACGGGTGGCTAAGCTGG